>NZ_JBSJYJ010000001.1:0-7048 GCF_053653955.1 Shewanella sp. FeAMO | reverse complement strand
CCTTTTAGCAATTCCCCGACGTCACGTGCCCACCATGAGCCAAAGAGGGTGGGAGATGCCCGCATAACGAGCCCCCGGCGCATCTGTCACTGGCAGCAAACACCAGTGACAGATGCGCCTCTCCCCACCCTCTTTGTCTCTCGTTCAGCCCCGCAAAAAGCAAAACGTGGGGCGTTTCGCCCCACTGCCAGCCCCGCCATTCAGCCAGACAGACTCACGCTAATCAGGCTTCATGCCGGCGCATCGATTTTGCCTTTTTCTTCTGTCAGACAGCCGCGTAGCGGCAAGCGCCGCAGGCATACGGCCTTGGCAGCGATGAAGTCGCTGGATGGTCGGAGACAAAAGTGCGAACCAGGAATAATCCAGCCCCTGCCGTCAGGCAGGAAGTGGCTGGGCATTTTTGGGGAAGGGTGGAGCCTTTAGGCGACCTTGGGGCGTAGCCCCGTGGTCGCGGCGCAGCCGCTGTTTTTTCTTGGTGGAGAGATTTACGGTAGTTATCCACAGATGAAGCCCTTTTTAAAAAGATCTTTCTTGTTTTTATAGATCTTTCTTGTTTTTAGCGCCTCTGTAGCCATTGGTACGAGAGAGATGTAGCGATCATAGGTGAGAGGATTGACACGCTAAAGCAGTTTATAGGTGAGAGGATTGACACGCTAAGGCAGTTTATAGGTGAGAGGATTGACACGCTAATTCACAGTTTTGGGTGACATTATTGACGGCCTATATCACCTATGATATAGGTGAGTATCATAATGGATAATATCACCCATGAATAACTTCACCGTCACTAAATCAAACCATCTGATCGATGCTAGTTATCGTCTTAACGTACAGGCTCAAAAGCTCGTTTTAGCCTGTCTTGGGAAGGTAGATCCAAGAGGTGAGATCCCCAAGGAAATGCGCCTAACGGCTGCAGAATATGCGGAGCTAATGGGCATCACTCACAACGCCCGTAGAGACCTCTACAAAGCAGCAGATACGCTGTTTGATGCTGTGATTATCCTCAAGGACGACCACGAGGAAGTGAAGCTAAGATGGATTCAAAAGGGGGTTAAAAAGCTCAAAGGCGATGGGGCAGTGATCATCACTTGGACGGATGATGTTTTGAAGTACATCAGCCAGCTCAAGAGTCGTTTTACAACGTACAAACTCCGTAGTATTGCCAACCTCCAATCTGGCCACTCAATCAGGCTCTACGAGTTGCTAATGCGCTTTAACGCCACCAACAGCCGAGTAATTTCGCTAGATGATTTTCGTTCAGCGCTAGGGCTTGCTGATAAATATCAGCAGTTCAAAATATTGAATCGTGATGTAATCAAACCAAGCGTTGAAGAACTCAACCAACGCAGCGATCTGGTGATCACATACGAGACAATCAAGAAGGGGCGAAATGTGGCCGCGTTAGCATTTACATTCAAGCAAAACAGGCAAATAAAAATGGATATTTAAACTCTATCTTCGCGCCCCCTCCTAGCCTTCCAGCGTAACGCAAGCCACGAAAACCGATTGTAAACTCTTGGGTTGTGATCCTTTCTTTTATCTATGTAAGGCTTGCACCGCTCATACAAAAACAGAACGGTTGTACCATAAATTCCGTACAAAAAATCCTCGTCGTATACACCGTGGTAAATGCCGTTCGCACACCGCTCCCATTCGTTAAAGACAACGGTAAAAGCTTTAGCTTCTTCAGAAAAAAAGTTTGATTCTAAGCCATATTCAGCAATCTCATCAGAGTTTTTTGATGTAACAACTTCCTTGATGAGCAAGCTAGAATTGACAATCTTTTCGTTATGTTTGTACGTGGTTTCAAAGTCGATAGCATTCTTAACCACAGCATTTCTGATGGTGCTCAGCAGAGAAAAATAAGCTACCACTGCGGCACCAATACCTGTAGTTGCTGTAGGGTTTTCCTTGGCGAAGTTGATAACGACACCAAGCAATTCCAATGCATAAAGAAAAATTATGACCAAAGAGGCAACAAGTATCGTTCTGATTACAAATCTTAATTTGCGCTCTTTGGCGGAGAAGTCTCGATGCATAAAAATCAAAAAGGGCCCAAATGGGCCCCGATGATACCAGCGGAAACACTAGTTTAAAACCAATCTTCTTCTCTAAAAAACATACTGTTAACCTCCAACTGGACCACTCCACTTCCCTAATATGGGAATTCTTCGATTAGTTGAAAGTTTACTTTTTATGAGACACAATGCATCATGGCAAAAATGCCACCCTAAAATGAGTAACTCTTATGTTTAAGAGTTAATTATAATTAACTCTTAAACATAAGAGTTACTATACTTTTTAGTAAAAAATTTTTTTTAAAAGTAAAATTACAGCAATGCATCGATGGGAGAGTAACCATGGAAATGCCAAACACCTTGGTTCACAAGTGGGGCCGAAACGCTCTAGACGCTGGATGGACAGTGATTCCAAACAAGTTGTTAAAGAAACAAACAGACTTAAAATTAACCAACTCAGAACTAATCATGCTTATCCACATAATCTCGTTCTATCACGAACATGACTCTGTCATATTTCCATCAATTAAGACCCTTTCAGCTCTAACGGGTCAACATGAGAGAACTACGCAGCGCACCATCAACAGGCTGGTCAACAAGGGGGTTTTGGAAAAAAAAATTAGAGCACTGAAAGTAACAGACCTAGGGCTGACAAATCTATACGACCTAACGCCATTAAAGAAAAAACTCAGTAAGCTATGATAAAATGCATCATATGCAACACCAAAAGGCCCGTTGGCCTAAGATAAGTGCAACATGGCAAAACTAAATCTTTCTCAAGCGGCAAAAGTGGTGAATAAAAGCAGGGTCACAATTTGGCGCCACATCAAGTCTGGCAAGCTTTCAGCAGAAAGAGATAGAGATGGAAATCCATTAGTTGACACCTCAGAGTTACTTCGTGTTTATGGTGAGATGAAGGTTATTGCAACACCTAAAACAAAAACAAAGCAACAGCTTGAAACACCACATTATCATGATCTTTTGGAGCTCATAAGAGATTTGAAAAACGAACAATTCGAGATGAAAGAAATCATTTTGGATTTGAGAAATCGCATAGAACATAAACCAGCATCAGCTTCAGACGAACATGATAATGTAACAAATTCAAAGCCTGAAGATGATCCCGAATGGCCTAAAGAGGCACTATCGTTTGCAGACATAGCCAAACGTGAAGAAATCAGAGAGAAATACAATTTCCCAGATAATGCGAGGAAAGAATAGAGGGCGAAATCGCCCCCCATTCTCTTGTCCACATGAGAAGCCCTACAAGTTACCGAGTAAAGTACTTCAAAAACAAACTAGCCAAAGACATCAAAGCTACAAAAAATCTCATTAAGTCTATGATTTTAACCATTATTCACCATACATTCTGAATTGAGGTTTTATGTTACAGCCAAGGATAGCAGGTAGCACAGTAGTTTTTCACATCACGAGCTCCCTGGTCACATAGGAACAAAAATTTCGCATTACGAACGTTTTCAGGTGCGCTCAACGGCCATTATGGTAAATCCCAGACTTTGGACTAACTTTCGCCAACCTCAGCCAAGAAAGCATGGGAAAGAGGCGAAAATCACCTTATACCCATCAAAAAATAGCGCTTTACGACTGAAAGATTTTTTCAGAATAAACTCCTCCATGAGGAGGTAAAACACAAACGGCCGTTGGGTACAAAATCTAAGAATAAGCTACAAAAAGCAAAGTTTAGCCAGCTCAGTTTGGTAACTTGATACTCGGCAGCTCAGCCCCATCTTGTTCAAGCATCAACCGCCCACCTTTGGGCATATCAATCCTTCCCGCATTCACCAGGTAATCGGCAGCGAGGTTAAACAACGCTTCAAAATCATCTCGACACTCCGCTTCCATGGTGTCGATATCGCTCAGCACTTTGAGTCTTTTGCGATATATTTAGCCAAATAGAAGAGCTGGAGGAGCAATATGACAACAGGCGAAATTTTAATCATTTCGGGGGTTCTTAGTTCTCATCGGCTTTTGCATGCTCGGGTACATGGCCTACAATCACGGCTAATCCACTTCGATAGGAGCACGAGATGAACTGGATACATGAGATGATCAGAACCAACGAGGCGTTCATGCTGTTCATGGTGCTATTACCCATTTGTTTGACCTTGGCCGTTCTCATTTACGCCGGAAAACAACACGGCAAGCATGAATGACGTCTATCTGCGCGGGTTGATTTTGTAACGCAATCAACTCGGAAGCTTGATTGCAGGCAGCTCGTCCAGGTGTGATTGAAAGACAAACCTTGCGCCTTTGGCGTTTTCAACAACCCCCACGCTCGTCAAATACTCCAGTCCACTATTGAACAGCGCCTCAAAGGCCGCTTTTGTCTCAGGATCTTTGCTATCCATGCCTTTCAGTGCGTTAAACTGCTGAAATATCTCCTGCACCAACGGGGAGCCGCGATCCAATTGCAGCTGCTCCAGAAGGTCAGGGTTATCAAATTCGGCCCCAATCTCATGCAATTTCACGGTTCGTAGATCTCCTTTCTGTGGCCGATTAACGCAGCTAGAATCACCAACTCACTATCCCGAATGTCACACAGCACACGATAATCACCGACCCGATAGCGCCAAAACTCACCAAGTTCGCCTTTCAACGGCTTGCCGGATTGCCTAGGGTCATCAAGCTCGGCCACGCGCTGTTCCATGAAATCCACAATCCTTGCGGCGCTCTGTCTGTCCATTTTTTTCAGAGCTTTAAGTGCTTTGTCGGAGTAATTAATCGTCCAGGCCAAGGGCTGCCCTCACATCCGCAGTGGAATGAACCTTCTCCTGCCCGCGGCGAATATCCGCGATAGTTTGAGCGGCCAGGTAGTAATCCTCGAGATCTTCCAGATGTGCCAGGATAGCCTCTCTGGCGTAGAAGGTTTTGGTTCTGCCAGTCTGGCTGGCAAGCGCATTCAGACGGGCTTCCACGTCTTCCGGTAATCGAATTGCAAGCATGACAACCTCATTTGCTATACACGTATAGCAACATTGTAGCGGCACAAGAGTCCAAAAGAAACACTCTTCAATTTTGATTTTGTAACCATATCAATTGAATTGCTACTGGTAGAGCGCATCAGTGCGAATCCCTGGTCTACTGTAGTAGACCAGGAACAGTGAAGGGGCCCCCTTCACACATCCTGCCCCGCCTATTCATCCTTTCAATTTTCGGTTTTGGCTCTGCAATTTCTCCGCATTCAACGACACCTTGCCAGAAACCACCATGCGCTCATCGCACAGAGTTTAATTCGGGGAAATCAGGCCTAAATAAGGTGCATTCCAGAGGTAAAAAAGAGCTCGATACCAGAGCGTTGAAAGAATTTCATCTTCACCGAAACTGCTGTTTTCACGACTTAACATGCAAGCAGATACTCCCGATTTAGCATGCTAAATCGGGTCATGGAAAAAGGATAAATGGAATCATTTTTTGGGTGAGGTAATAAATATCAATTGCTGCGGCTTCCCCTTCAATGAACGGAAGAACAGGGGCTCAGAGCTCATTTCATTATGGTATTTATCGATGTCTTTGCTGTCATCGAGATGCTTTATCAACCCATCGATAGCCGCTTTATATGCCTCTGGAACCCTCATAACCACGGTTTTTCCCCGCTCAGCTTTTCGTCCTGCCCCTGGGCGAAATCCTCCCCGACCACTAACGCTGTACTCAACTTTCTCTTCAGACATACCCGCTTTCTCCAAATTGATTATGTAACATAATCAATATGCAATGATTTTGTTACATAATCAATAAATTTGGCATGCTAAATTCCCGTATCAGGCACCTAGGTAAACGGAAGTAACATCGATCCGACCATGGCCAAGTTCGGCGCTGATCTGCAAACGGATCTGATTGTCCTCCCTACGCTGCTGCGATGACATTTCTCTACGAGACATCCCTCCCGCAGCTGGGCACGGCCTTCCGGCCAGTTCCAGATAACGCTGCTGTGCGTAGCCATGGCGTAACCCATGCGCCTGCTCCAATCCCATCCGAATACAAGCCGTTTTATAACGGTTCAACTGCTCCACGTAACGCAGCTCTGGAGGGATAAGCGAACCGCCTCCGGCTAGTTTTTTGGCCTCCTCCAGGAGCTCCCGTTGTTCAGGTGTCCGGATTGGAATATCACGGGGTCTTCCTCCCTTGGTCTTGTCCAGGTGCAGTACCCCTCCATGGTCGGCTAACGCAGGGTGGATCTTCATGGCCTCCTCGCGGCGCAGGCCAAACACAGCCTGCAAACGGAACGACACCGATAGATAAGGGTCACAAACCGCATTTAAACGCTCTAAATCGAGCTGTACGCTCCGATCTTGGTTTGTGACGTACTTACGTGAGGAAATACCATTGGATGCGTTAGAACGCGGAATAAGGCCTTTCTTGTCGATTTTATCCGACAGCCAGCGCAGATGTGACATACGGTTTTTGATGGTGCCAGCAGTTAACCCCTCCTGTTGCCAACGCGCCAGCAACGCCGCCACATGACGGGAACCAAGGTTTCGGAGCTGCAATCGACGCACGCCGAGCTCCCGCAACTGGCGATCAACTAAGGCTAAGGTGCGACGGCGGTCTGTCTGGGTCGCAAACGAGCCATCCCGATTCCCTCTCATCACCTGGTTACACGCATGCATGAAGTCTGTGGCCATAGCCTTTTTCTCCTTCAACAAAAACAAAAAAGCCCTGCATTGCAGGGCTTTTTCTGGTGTTAATCAATGGTCTGGAAACTGCTGAGAGGACATGGTGTGCGATCGTTTAGTGTTATTCCGCACCTGTGTTCGCGCACAGGTATCCATGAAAACGTAACGTTTTCAATGGATGATAGCGGTAGTGCCTCATGGTTTTTCAATTCCCACACGATTGAGCCAGCGTAGTGGTCTGCAAATCGGTATTAGTTCGGGACGCATAGATACAGCCACCGTAAGCGGCTGTTTATAAGTGCATTAGGTCTATATTTTTTATCTGCGGGAGCCAATGGGCTGTGATTTACGGGCTCATCGTAGCGCCTCCAAGATCCCCATGCAACTCCCTAATTT
>NZ_CM132201.1:4925000-4982876 GCF_053653955.1 Shewanella sp. FeAMO | reverse complement strand
GTACTTATCCCCAAAAGATCGCCTCGAAAGGAGGGTATTCTATAGTGAGATCTGAATAATCGCTATCCTTTAAGTGTAATTATCCCCAGGCAGATCCCAACAGTCAGATCTGTCGGATCCAGATCGATCTCCCAAGATCCGCTATTTGGCGAGCCGGTTAAAATCCCGCTTTATAAAGCGATCCACCCTGATCTATAATCAGCGACCGCCGATCTGCCAAGAGATCAATGGATCCACAAGATGTAGTGTCCGTACACAGAGTTATCCACATCCTGTGGTGACAACAGCTCAACAGATCGCGAAAATGCCGAGATAAATTACCTTGAGAGGGGCTGCACGTGTTGACTGCCCTGACTAAAGTGATTACAATTCGGCCTCTTTTTTGCCCTTACCTCAAACAGAGATAAGGTAAATTCACTAACAAAGACGGATTGCCATCATGAGTAAACGTACTTTTCAACCTAGCAACCTGAAGCGCAAGCGTTCTCACGGCTTCCGCGCTCGTATGGCTACAGCGAACGGCCGTAAGGTACTGGCTCGTCGCCGTGCCAAAGGTCGCGCTCGTCTGTCTGCTTAATTGCGAGTAGACAACTAGGTGACTCGTTACACCTTTACGCGGGAGTTACGCTTGCTAACTCCCGCGCAATTCAAAACCGTATTTTCCAACCCCATTAAAGCCTCCTCAGCTGAGATAACCCTGCTTGCTGTACCCAATGAGATGCAACATCCGCGTCTTGGACTCACTGTGGCTAAACGCCATGTAAAGAGAGCCAATCAACGCAATCGTATCAAGCGGGTGATCCGGGATAGCTTCCGCCTCAATCAACATGATTTGCCACCACTGGATATAGTGGTCCTGGTTCGCGGCGGTGTGCTGGATATGGATAATGAACAGCTCAGAAAGCTGGTAGAAAAGTTATGGCGCAAACTCAGTCGCCGTTTCAATGGCTGATAATTAAGGCTATCAGAGCCTACCAACTCCTTATCAGCCCTATGCTGGGGCCTCGTTGTCGCTTTAATCCAACCTGCTCTCACTACGCCATAGAAGCGGTGCGAGTGCACGGAACGATTAAAGGGAGTTGGTTTGCAATCAAACGCATATTAAAATGTCACCCTTTACATCCGGGCGGCAGTGATCCCGTCCCCCCTAAAAATGACAGGTGTAATAAATAGGCTATGGAATCTCAACGCAATTTACTGCTTATCGGCCTGCTGTTTGTCAGCTTCTTGCTGTGGCAACAATGGCAAACCGATAAAGCACCCAAACCCGCTGTAACTGAAAATACAGTTGCCACTTCCGTTCAAGAGACAACTCACAGCGCTGACGTTCCGGTAGCCGAATCAGGCATGCCAGAAGAAACAGCCGTGGCGTCCAAAGATCTTATCAGAGTCACCACAGATCAACTGGATGTGCTGATCAACCCTGTCGGCGGTGACATTGTTCATGCCGCTCTGGTTTCTCACAAACTGGAGCTGAACAAAGACGAACCGTTCGTCCTGTTGGAACAGAAGCCTGGGTTCGTATACATAGCCCAGAGTGGCCTAATGGGCAGCGGCGGTACAGACAGTACCAAGGGCCGTGCTACCTATTCAGCCAGCGCCAAAGAATTCACTCTTGCCGATGGCCAGGACACACTGACTGTTCCATTGAGCTACACAGCAGCAAACGGCGCCAAGTACACCAAGATCTACACCTTCCACAAAGGTCAGTTTGCCGTAGACGTTGAGTACAAGATTAACAACACCACATCAGAGCCACTGCAAGTTCAGATGTACGGTCAGATAAAACAGACCATCAAGCCTTCAGACAGCAGCATGATGATGCCAACTTATCGTGGTGCCGCCTTCTCGACTGCCGATATCCGCTACGAAAAGTATAACTTTGAAGATATCCAGGAAAAGAACCTGGAGAAGAAGACAGAAGGTGGCTGGGCCGCCATGCTGCAACACTACTTTGTGTCGGCCTGGGTTCCGCCAAAGAATGAAACCAACACCATATTTACCAGAGATAGTTCAGGTACCGCCAACATTGGCTTCATGGGCGAGAAAAAGACAGTAGCCCCTGGCACTGAAATGACCTTGAGCGCCGACTTCTACGTAGGTCCAAAGGATCAAGCCGCCCTGTCCGAGCTGTCTGATACCCTTAACCTGGTTGTAGATTATGGCTTCCTCTGGTGGCTGGCTGTACCTATCTACAAGCTGCTGATGTTCTTCCAGTCAATAGTGGGTAACTGGGGCTTGGCCATCATACTGATCACCCTGACGGTGCGCGGTATTCTGTTCCCGCTGACCAAGGCGCAATACACCTCCATGGCCAAGATGCGTAACCTGCAACCAAAACTGCAGGAGCTGAAGGACAAATTCGGTGATGATCGCCAGAAGATGGGCCAGGCTATGATGGAGTTGTACAAGAAGGAAAAAGTGAACCCTATGGGTGGCTGTCTGCCTATCTTGCTGCAAATGCCTATCTTTATTGCCCTTTACTGGGTACTGATGGAAGGTGTTGAACTGCGTCATGCGCCGTTCATGCTGTGGATTGACGATCTGTCGGTACAGGATCCTTACTACATTCTGCCGCTGCTGATGGGTGTTTCCATGTTCCTGATGCAAAAAATGCAGCCAATGGCACCGACCATGGATCCTATGCAGCAGAAGATGATGCAATGGATGCCGGTAATCTTTACTGTGTTCTTCCTCTGGTTCCCATCCGGTCTGGTACTCTACTGGTTGGTGGGTAACATAGTTGCCATTATCCAGCAGAAGATTATCTATGCCGGCCTGGAGAAAAAAGGCTTAAAATAAGCCGATTTTGGGTCAAATGATCAAGGGCGGCCTAAGGGTCGCCTTTTGCTTTTATAAATACGTTTTCAAGGGTTAATGCAGTGACAACAGATACTATCGTGGCGCAGGCCACCGCTCCAGGCCGCGGTGGTGTAGGCATAGTCAGAGTCTCGGGGCCCAAGGCCCAAGCCGTTGCACAGGCATTGCTGGGCCATCAACCCAAGCCAAGATATGCCGATTACTGTGACTTCAAGGGAAGTCAGGGAGAAGTGCTGGATCAGGGGATCGCCCTGTTCTTCAAAGGCCCCAATTCTTTTACCGGTGAAGACGTACTGGAACTTCAGGGCCATGGTGGTCAAATCGTCATGGACATGCTGATTAAGCGAGTCCTCGAAGTCGAGGGGATCCGCTTGGCACGCCCTGGGGAGTTCAGCGAGCAGGCCTTTATGAATGACAAGCTGGATCTGACCCAGGCAGAAGCGATTGCCGATCTTATCGATGCCACCAGTGAACAGGCCGCCAAGAGCGCGCTGCAATCACTCCAAGGCGAGTTTTCCCGCGAAGTGCATGAGTTGGTGGAACAGGTTACCAATCTGCGTCTTTATGTCGAGGCCGCCATCGACTTTCCCGATGAAGAGGTGGATTTCCTCTCCGACGGTAAGATTGCCAATGCCCTTTATCGCATCATAGATAAACTGGACTTGGTACAGGCCAGTGCCAAACAGGGCGCCATCATCCGCGAAGGGATGAAAGTAGTGATAGCCGGCCGCCCCAACGCCGGTAAGTCCAGTCTGCTCAACGCCCTGGCGGGAAAAGAGTCGGCAATTGTCACCGAAATAGCCGGCACTACAAGGGATGTATTGCGGGAGCATATCCACTTGGATGGCATGCCACTGCATGTCATAGACACAGCCGGCCTGCGCGACACCACTGACACAGTGGAACAGATAGGGATAGAAAGAGCCTGGGCCGAAATCGCCACCGCCGACAGAGTGCTGTTTATGGTAGATGGCACAGAAACCCAAGCGATTGATCCCCATGAAATCTGGCCGGACTTTATTGATCGCCTGCCGGAAAACCTCGGCGTCACTGTGGTACGTAATAAGGCGGATCTGACCGGTGAGTCACTGAGTCCCAGCGAAGAGAAAGGCTATGACGTCTTTAGGATCTCAGCCAAAACCGGGCTCGGGGTCGATGCGCTGAAACAGCACCTCAAGAACCTGATGGGCTATCAAAGTAACCTGGAAGGCGGTTTTATCGCCCGTCGCCGTCACCTGGAAGCCTTGGAAGTCGCCGGTGAACATCTGCAGCAGGGCAAAGTACAGCTGGAAGTCTATCAGGCAGGTGAGCTGCTGGCCGAAGAACTGCGCATGACTCAACAGGCTCTGGCCGAGATCACAGGCCAATTTACCTCTGATGATTTACTGGGAAGAATTTTTTCCAGTTTCTGTATCGGGAAGTGAACCTCATTCTGAAGTGGTAAAGCCCCGTGAAACCCATCAAAACATATCAAAATAACTTATTGTTTTCTAAGGACAATATTCGCTTTTACCTCAAAAACCTTTTTCCCGCGTTTTCTTCTAATTTGCTCCGTTTCACTATAAATTGATCCCGATTTGCTCCAAGGTTAGAATTCGGGAGCAATGGGATCAAAATTGGAGCAAACATGAAGGTATCTGTTAACAAGAGGAACCCCAACTCGAAGGGGCTACAGCAGCTTCGCCTGGTGTACTACTACGGTGTGGTCGAAGGGGAGGACGGAAAAAAGCGGCCTAAGCGGGATTACGAGCCTCTTGAGCTGTACGTGTATCACAACCCCAAGACCCAGGCTGAGCGGCAGCACAACAAGGAGATGATGCGTCAGGCAGAAGCTGCGAGGTCTGCACGTCTCGTTGAAGCACATGCCAATAAATTCCAGCTTGAAGACCGCGTGAAACTGGCCTCAAGCTTCTTCGACTACTACGACCAATTAACCTCGACCAAAGAATCCGGAAGCGCATCTAATTATTCAATCTGGATCTCGGCAGGTAAGCACCTCAGAAACTACCACGGCAGAGCTGAACTCACCTTTGAGGAGATTGATAAGCAGTTTCTTGAAGGCTTACGGAAGTACCTACTGGAGGAGAAGCTCACCAAATCGAAAACCAAGCTTGCCAAAAATACTGCATCGAGCTACTTCAATAAGATCCGAGCTGCTCTGAATGAAGCATATCGAGAGGGCATCATCAGGGATAATCCGGTTCAACGAGTGAAAAGTGTCAAGCCAGAGAACACTAAGCGAACCTACCTCTCACTGGATGAGGTTCGAGCGTTGACAAAAGCGGAATGTCGCTACGATGTCCTGAAGCGGGCTTTTTTGTTCAGTTGCACTACCGGTCTCCGGTGGAGTGACATCAATAAACTCACATGGAGTGAAATCGAAGAGTTTGAGCCTGGCCACTATCGAATCATTTTTGACCAGAAAAAGCTTAAGAACGGTGGAAAATCCCTTGTATATCTGGACCTTCCAGATTCGGCTGTAAAGCTGTTGGATATAGATCGAAAGGGCGAACCAGAAGACAGAGTGTTCGTCGGCCTAAAATACAACAGCTACTTTAATGTGGCTTTAGAGAAGTGGGCAATGAGAGCTGGAATAACAAAGCATGTCACGTTTCACGTCGGGAGACATACATTCGCCGTAGCCCAACTTAACCGTGGTGTTGATATTTATTCTCTTTCTCGGCTCCTTGGACACTCAGAGCTGAGAACAACTGAAGACTATGCTGATATTCTCGAAAGCCGTCGAGTAACGGCCATGAGAAGCTTTCCAGACATATTCAAAGAGCGTGAAAGTGAGAATAACAGATGCTCCCATTGCGGGCAGGCAGTCCCCATGGCTATCGCTTAGGCGCTTTACGTCCAGGACGGCGAGAGTTCTTCATAAACTCCTCAACGTCGTTCTGCACATCCTTCTGAGATTTGATGCGGTTGGCCTCAACCCAATCCAAAAGGTCCGAGCGTTTAATCAATACACGATTCCCCCCCGGCTTTGTAAAGCTGATTCGCTTCTCATGAGTCAGCTTGTAGATATAGCTCCGCTTTGAACCGATCAAAGCTGCCGCCTCATCGACAGTAAGATACTCCTTTCCAGAAGGAGGGAGGTTCACGTTACTGGTGTCGCTCGACGCTGTTCCCGAAACGAAATCAGCCAAGATTTTTTTGATTTCTGCCAATTCATTCATCACGCACGATAACTGTTCTGTTTCAGACATCATTCACCCACATTGTCTTTGATTCGCTTTGATGGGTTTATGATGAAGGAGAGAGGTGCGAAACGACGGGTCTGCTTTTGCCCATTTTGGGCGGTTTGAGCGGAATTGAGAAAATTTTCTGGAAAGTGCCTACGTCAGTCCGACCGACTAACTGTCCACATTTCCCCTGTCACCAATAGTTGTAATTTATTATTTGTTTAAAACTACTTGAAAGAACTACTTGCAGACTGTCCAATGCAACGATTTTTCCTTTAGATTCATTGGTTTATTGTTAAAAAATCAATTATAGGCGTGGCGCTAGTGTCGTACAGGCGTGGCGCTAGTGACGTGACTGGCGTGGCGCTAGTGTCGTGGATAACTTGCCAAAACTCGCCGGAGCCCTTGATTTCACAGGCTTGGCTACTGCGTGGCGCTAGTGACGTGGATAACATTGGTTATAAACAGGGTTATCCACCATGGGAGCGAATTCGACTCAACCAGAATACCGCCCGTAGGGGCTGTAATTATCATAATTACCGTAATCGAAGTAGACGAGATAGGGCTTTGAATGAGGAGATGCGAACAAAGAAGGATTCGCCCCGAGGCTTTTTCACTTAGGGGCGATATGAGGGTTCGTCTTGGTAATTATCAGTTTATCGCTTTGAAAAAGCGTGCTGTTGAAAATCTCATGATGGAAAATAGACGCTAATATAGCGGCATTTTCCAGCTTTCGACGGAAGTCTCTCCGCTCCTTCGTTTCACTGCTGAACTGAAGCTTCAGGGCATCAAGCGGGATTTCAATCTGCCTTCTGCGCGACATCGAGTGGACTCGCCAATTCCACCAACAGTAGAAATCGATGGCGAGCGGGTTTTTAGTCAAAGCTTTGATCGCGTGGGCGGAAACTGGCACAGCATTGCTCAAAATGCTTTGGTAGAACTCTTCATCCAGGCTGATTGTTGATGACCAGCTTGAATTTTTGCCATGGCGCATTGAGATAAGCGCCTTACGGGATACAAGAATATTCTCAATTTCTACCCCGTTTCCAACCACTCTCTCTATCTGAAATGTAGAGCGAGCCAAACGATTGACCTGTTCGCGCAGTAGAGCTGCATATCGACCACTATTGCTTAGTCCAAGACTTTTCAGGAACTGGCTTTGGCTTGTATCAATCGCTAGCTCAGGACTCCTCTGTCGCTTGGCTTGTGTGGTTAACCATGCCAACAAAAGCCTTACCAGGCCCCCTGCGGGAACACGCTCGCTGGACAATACCGATACTTTGACATTGCCATTGGTGCGCTGAAAAAGGTTTTTATCAGTATTGGCCGCCGGTAATGGGCTAAGTTGGCAAAACAATTGCGGCATGAACCATGTTTCAGGGTTCAGCTCTTGATTTTCTGCCTGCTCAATAAGACTTTGATGGTAGGCAGTAAACGGCTTGCCTCCCATCAATCCACCTTCCGACGCTCAAGCCAATCCTCTACGTCGGCGCGCTTCCAGCGGACCGCTTTTGTGGTTACGGCAATGGGTTTTGGAAAATCAGCGTTCTTATCTGCCCGAATGCGGCTCAGCGTCGGATTGGAAATGCGTAAAAGTTGTTGGACATCACGTACCGTTAAAAGCACGTCTGACTCAACGCCAGCCCCTCGATCTTTCTTTTGGGATTTCATAAACAATAGCTCCTTCGATTTCTCTAGGAGCTATTTTCGGTTTAACTACCTTTGACCGAAGAACGCGCTTTTTACCATTTTGGGCGCATAAGGCAGTTTTTCAGTATTTTTATCGTTAGCTTCCCGGACCGCCCGGATTCACTTCTATTTTGTCCATTGCCTCCCGACGCTTTGCGTCCACGTCTATGTCATCAACGCGATCCATTGCACGCTGATCAGCAGGCAAACGGTCCCCATCAACATTGAAGACGCTGCCAGAACCTGTGAGGGCATCCATAGATAAATTGGCTCCACTGGGGAACTGACCGTTCTGCTGAAGAATAGCCAGCCACTCATCGAGATTTACCTCATCCCAATTGATTTGAGCGATTTGCTCAAAGGGAATACCTCCACAACTCGGATTCTTAGGAGTTCCGAAGTCCTGACCAAACTGAGGCCGAACCTGTTCCTGGATGATTCGAGACAGCGGTGAATTGAAGCAGCAGTACGCTTTACGCTTCTCGATACAGGCCCCAAGAACCTCTTCCTTACAGTAGGAGCCAACGTAGGTGCAGCTATCCGTTGCCCGCTTGGTGTTCATCTCCAGCTCTTCCTGCTCACAGGCGTAGACCATTTGAATTACGGCCACAGCGACCACGTACACCGTGTAGACCGTCATCGCCGCACCCAGCATAGAAGCGGCTTGGTTCGCCATTTCCGTCATTGCCTCCTCAGCCGCTCTATCTGCTGTAGCAGTGGCTGCCGCCTCGGTCGCGCCATCCTGGGCCAAATTACCCATCACGTCCTGCAACATACCTTTAGCCTGCTCCTTCAGCTTTTCTATGAGCTGGTTCTTCAGTTCCTCGATGGGCGACCATATCTCCTCAACAGCACCAGAGATGTTATCCATGTAATTTGTGAACGGCTGAGATACCTCCGTCCAAGCATTCATAACTGGATCACGAAGGGTTTGGTACGAGCTTTTGATGACGTTGGTGTCTTCAAGCGCCAATACCGCACCATCAAGCTTCGGAACCTGACGAATCATCATCAGGTAATCAGCCATGCTCACGTTAGAGGGTTTCTCACAGCAGTCCGACACTCCGCCGACTGCAATCTTGCATTCGCCAGCCTCGCCCCCGAACGCAGTACAGGTCACGTTCTCTTCACCGGTTGCGTTGCCATCGTCATCTTGGCCGGTGCAGCTCATATCCTGGGTCATGAACTGCGCCGCATTGAGCAAAGCCGAGGCTTTGGCAAAGTTCGCGGTCTGGTCGGTGGATTGTGTCGGGTCTAGGCAGTCGTCCCCCATGCAGCGGATAGCTCCACCACACTGGTATTCGGTTTTTTTCTCTATGGTGTCGATGTCCACACTACTCCCGCAGTCCCACGTCTCCTCTTTGACGTAACACACACCGGAGTTACCCTGAGCACCATCAACACACTCCGAGCTTATAAAGCCGCACTGCGGGTTTTCTTCGTACTGCTGGCACGTATTTAGATTCCCGCCTTCGTTGACCGGGCACTGCTCCTCACCGTTGACATCGGTGTAGCACTCCATATCCCCTTTGTAGAAATCGAAGTCCGCATCTACGGCGACTTTCTTGCAAAGGTTGGGGATACCAGGAATGGGAGAAGGCTTCAGGCTGTCCTCGCAGATTTTGATGCCATTCGTATAGGTGCAGCCTTCCGCGTCACGCGGGTCGTCCACGCAAGTCAGGCTCCCCTCTGCAAAACCATCCACCACGCCAGTCGCAGATTCGATGCAGCTATCTGGTGACCATTCATCTTTGATGATGGCTTTGGAGGGGTCGTACTTAATGCGGATCTTCCCGAAGCCTTCACCCTCGCCGGAGACGGATACGCGAATTTTGAAGCGAATCACCGAGTCTTCCGGCGCGTTTCGGAAGTAACTGGTCAGGTCGAGGTTAGGATTTTGGTCCCAGCTTGTACTCAGCTCACACTTACCGGCTGTCTCGGGAGGAAAATTGTTAGTGGGACCAGACCATACCTTTACTTCTTCGCCAGGCTCACCAATCCATATCTGCATGTAGTCATCCCACTTGGCACGTATCAACGTAGCCTGAGTAATGGCAGCAGGATTGACGACTTTGATTTCCGTGAATTCTTCGTAAATCGAGCAGCTACCACTCCAGTAGTTGTCTCCCACCTTACCAATCCACACGTCAGAACACCCACCGCCAGCACCATCGCATGGTGAAATGTTGTATGGACCGTCATGGTGCTTGACCACTGCCGCTTCATAGTCGTGAATGACCTCGCAGGTGGCGCTTTTGTCGGTCACACGGTCGCAGGTTTCGTACTCCGGGTTATGTACCGACATGGTGATTTCATCGAAGGTTGTTTCGGCGGAACAGTCACCAAAGCCCTCAGCGATCACATCAATGTTTTCGTATGTGGCGTTGGTGAGCCCCAACATCGGGTCGGAACTGAAATCCGGGCGACTTTGATTTGAGGAGTCCACCAGAACTTTATACGCCGCACCTGAGATAGAGGGGGTGTCGCTGTAGGCATCTTCCCAGAGGGAGTCCTTTGCCTCGCTACCGGTTTCGCCCATCCCCTCTTCCGAGTCATAGATCCCCTGGAGCTGGTCGACGTCAGGGGCTACGCCATCAGAGAAATATTCGTTCTGCACCGAGGCATTGGAAGGGTTGCTGCCTGGGTACAGGCTTTGAACGCTGAACTGAGTTCCCCCTTGGTATTGCAGGTTACCGTTTTCGTCCATGGTGGGGATGGTGATTTGCCCGTTCTGGACCTTGGCTGGAGTGTTTTTGGCTTCGTTACCAAGCTCCATACCCAGATTCTGGCCTTCGCGACCGAGCTGACTTAAAAAGTCCTGGCTATCAACTTCAGGTGACTCTTGAGCCACGCCGTGAAGGGGCATCAGAGTCGTGGTGACAGTTAAAAGGTAGGCAATGGCTCTCATCAAGCCTGGTGAATTTCGCATAATGACCTCTCCGAAAATCTTTTCGAGAGATCATATCGAGCATCCGGCGCTCCCAGCGGATGTGTAATTTACCGTTTTGGGCGCATAACGTTAAATTGGCCAAATTTTCTTTCACATGTGAAAGTTTTTCAAAGGTAGCTCAAGCTGGCTCAGCGAAGACTTCAACCGCTGGCATCGCCGCACCCTTCGCATTCTGAGGCTGAAAACAGTGCGGGCAGTGTATTCCCGTCGCCTGATTCACAGAGGTGAAAAATTCACACCCGCAGTCGCAGCAATGCTCAAACATCGCGTCCCCAGACCGCATCTCCGACGCTAAGCACCAGGCATCCGAAATTGTGAACATCTGAAATGCCTCCTTGCCCATCGGTGAGCTGACAGGGGCAATCTCCGCGATGGCTGCACGATACATCCGATATGCGCGATTCAGCGCCGCAATGCAGGTCGAGGATTCAACGGGCCTTCCACCTATCTGTCGATAAAACCCCATCAGAAGCGAAGCATGGAGTTTGGAAAGCTGATTCGTTACCAAAGAAGCACCACTTTTGATAGCGTTGGAAGCTCTGTTTTTGCTGACATCTGAGGTGGACCCAGTCAGTTGGACAACCTGATGGTGTCCCTAAGCTATGATCCGGTTGTTTCGCTGGCTCAGGCTGCCAGAGATATGGGTTGCCCGTAGTACACCTCATCGGGCGTTTGGTAATCAAGGGTTTGGTGGTACCGGGTCTGATTGTAATGCCGGAAGTACCGGTGGAGCGCCTGCTTCAAGTGTCGGCCATCCTCGAAGGCAGTGAGGTAGACGCACTCGTGTTTGACGCTGCGCCAGAGCCGTTCCACAAAGATGTTGTCATGGTAGCAGCCTTTGCCGTCCATGCTGATCCGGATGCCATGCTCTTTGAGAACGCTTGTGAAGGCCTCGCTGGTGAACTGGACGCCCTGATCGGTGTTGAAGATCTCCGGTGTTCCGTGGCGCTGTAGAGCCTCCTCCAGTGCATCGACGCAGAAGTCTGTGTCCATGGTGTTGGAGACTCGCCAGGACAACACCTTGCGGCTGTACCAGTCGATGATGGCAACCAGATACATGAAGCCCCGGGCCAGCGGGATATATGAAATATCTGTTGCCCACACTTGGTTGGGGCGGTCGATTTTCAGCCCTGTGAGCAGGTACGGGTACACCTTGTGCCCATCGCCCGGAATGCTGGTTCTGGGGCGCGGATACACCGCCTGAATGCCCATGGTGCGCATCAGCCGCTGCACCCGCTTCCGGTTGACCCGATAGCCCTGGTGCTGCAAGTGGACCCGCATCTTGCGAGAGCCATAGTACGGCGTTTCCAGGTGCTGTTGATCAATCAGGTACATCAGATCCAGATCCTCCTGACACTGCTCACGAGGGACGTAGTACACCGATGAGCGGCTCAGCTTGAGCAGCTCACACTGGCGCGAAAGACTGACTTGGGGATGACCACGCTCGATCATCGCCAACCGCTGTTGACGGCTTACTGATCGAGCTTGCGCGACAAAAAATCGCGTTCCACCGTCAGTCGGCCAATCTCTCGGTAAAGTTCGTCTGTGCTGGGCTCATCGGATTGCTTGCCGGCCTTCTTCTTGCCTTCGAAGAGGCCCGGGGCATTCTCCAGCAGTTCGCGCTTCCAGGTGCTGACCATGGTGGGGTGGATCTGGAAACGGGCAGCAATTTCGGATGTGGTCTGGTCGCCCTTGAGGGCAGCCAGGGCGACTTTGGACTTGAATGATGCGCTGTATTGCTTGCGTTTCTTGCTCATGATTCTCCTCCTTGTGGAGATGATGAATCAGAGCTTAGGCACCTGTCCAAAATTTGGGGTCCACTTCAATCCATCCCATCGTCTTCCAGATCTCGGTAAATCCTGCGCACCTGTTTATCGGTCAACCCAGTTTCCAGAATGATTATGCGGGTTACATAACCCATTAACGCCATCTCACGTGCATGAACCCACAGGTGCAACGGATTGTTACGGGTATTCATACGTTACCTCCTACCGACAGGCACTGCTGATACTTGATGAAGAACCCCTGTCTGCGTTTCCGAAGGTCTGCTGAAGGCAACAGGCCCTCGACAACCTGTGGGTCAAATCTTAGGGTGCAGGCTGTACAGATCTCCGTCACCAACTGACGGATTTGATTGTCAGTGGCCTCGGCCACAGCCTTCGCCAGTGACTGGCTGACACCAAATGCGGTTGCGGCCATTGGAGCGTCTCGGCGGGCCAAGTTTCTAAGTGTCAGCCAGTACGTCACGTCAAACTCTCGCTCCACACCCTCCATTCCTGCGAAACCAGGTGGAATAGCACGTTCGTATTCAGCGGACAGGAAATCACATACGTCCGGTTCCGGCGTGTGTAACTGAAAGCTTAAAACTACGCCTGAACTCAACTTGGACAATTCGTGAGATGGCGTGACAGCTAAGGCCACAACCGTACTTTGTGGTAGTGAAAACTGTTCTCTGGCCACGCTCGGAGCATGGCGGCAGAGAGTTGCCAGCAGGTTCCAAAGGGTGAGATCCAACTCAAACACATTTTTGTCTGGGCGCTGCTCAGTAATCTGAGCAGCCTGGTTATCCAGATCGGACATTGAAAGTAGAGGTGACATTGTTACGCCTCCTCTGCGAATCGCTTCTTGTAAGATTTTGGCAGATACAGAGTAAGTGCAACCCCACCGGCAACAGACAGCGCAAAATAGGCTAAATCACCTGAAGTCAGCAACTGTCCAATAACAAAGTAGATGAACCCTACAAGCACAAACCAAAGACATTTTTCAGCAAACATAACTACTCCTCAATCAAAGCAAAGCATTGCAAAACATATCAATATAAATAACACGAGATCCGGGATATGCAAGGGGTTTTACTGTGTTTTTTTACAGTATCATTTTATGGTTCTATGAACAGAATATTGAGCGACTTGCATTTATAGAGATCAGGGGTAGGATTTAAATTAGGGTAATTTTCATCGGAAAATAGGCTATGAAACTATTAATCTTCGTCCTTTCAACTTTGTTCGTTAGTTACAAACTTGCTGGCATCGGCGGCTTGATATTATCGCTCGTTCCGCTCGCGTTAATTTTGAGCTTTACTGTTAGCAAAAGGAACGCACAATCAGGTTGCAACGTACATTCATCACAGCAGGACCGCTCGTCAGTTTGGGATGACAGCCAAATAGACAGGATTCCGTTCACATCGCCAGATGGTTCAGGATCGCAATTTGAAAAATGGGACGGTCAACCTTGGACAGGCCAATAGAAGAGAGCTGGATGAAACCAGCTCTCTAAGGTAAGTTATCGAGTTAACAAAATTTCAATCCCCTTTCCCGGTAATCGCCTAGTGTCATATCTCCGCCCGATTGGCAACCGAACGCTTAGAGCTGCAATCTTCATTTCGAACGCCCTTACACCTGCTTTCTTCGCCAGCTTTTCAAGCAGAGCATTAGTCAGAATGATCGAGCGCATATTTTCTCTATGAGCGTATATTCGCATCCTCATCTTCTCCCCGCAGGGTGCCATGAATTCGCCCGCTTCCGCGTGTCTAATAATCTTATCAATCACTGCCACAGCTTCTCTTTTCATGAAACGCTCCTTTACTCTCCATTCTGTACAGCCATATAGCGGCTTACTGGCATCAGATAACCCCCGGCCTGCTCGCGCCCGGCACCCGCAGAAGCCTCAATAATGTCTGCTGCTTTGTTTGCCAGATCGGCGTCACCGCCGAACTCACTTTGAAGTTGCTGCCTGTATTCAGCTTCACGCCCGTCGCTTTCGCCCAATAACGACGAAGCAAACAATTGAGCCCCTGCTTGAGATTGGAGACCGTGTTCATGAATCGCTGTCTGAACAGCCAACTCGCGGAACTCATCACCGTACTGCTCAACAAAACGCTGTGCGTGCTCCGCACCTTCCTCTGATGCACTGGCAAACGCTGCCGCAAAGAACATCCCACGCTCCCTAATGGACATGTCTTTAGCAGCTTCCGACAAATCACTTTCTCCAGTAATCCACTCTTTGGCCGCTGTGTATCCGCTGACCCCGGCACCGATAATCGAACGCCCCAGGTCTGCGGCTCCAGTCGCGATATGACCCGCTACGCCGTACTCATCCTGGATGTACTGATCGCCACGGTTTGAATCAGCGATAAACTGGTCGCGTTCTTGGGGAGTCATGGCCGCGAGGTGCTCCATCGAACCTGCAAAATCATCCGAGAAACCGCCTGCTCCAGCACTAACCCCACCAACTACTTGATCGAAGAATCGGCCAATACCCTCGGTAGTAGAGAAGATACTCGCCGAGGTAGATGGCTCGACTTCAGACGCCATAATTTGACTTCTCAGAGCACCGAGCCGCTCTCCCCGGTAGTCGTCTCTGTTTTCAGAGTCTGCCGCTTCTACGTTGCTTAGGTTTTGGTTATGACGCTGAAGCACTGCGCTCTCCCCAGGCACGCCTGCCCTTGCCTGATTTCTTTGTTCGTTCGACATGCTCTGAGGTTCTTGAAGTTCTCGCGCACCTATACCATGCGTTATCGCTGGAGAGCTTTCCAAAAGATCTTGCTGTGCATTGGAATCTTTCACGGTTGTCGCGCTGCCCGTAGCACTTGCGATGGTTTCGGCAGCAATAGCCTGTTCCGATGCTTTACCAGAGTTAAGAAGCGCATAGAGCTGACCGCCTGCGGTTGCTCTTGCTGAATCCATTCCCAACGCTTCATAAAACTGGGATTTCTCAGCCGCAAGTTGGCGTGTTTCGGGTGAAGCCATCCGCATCCCATCTCTTAGCTGTGAATGAGCTTCAGGACTGCTGGTTACTGCCTCCGCCAGGGCCCTCATATCCATTGCACTCGTCGTTCCAATGCTCGATTGAGCGCTGGCGAGACGCTGATAAGTATTTTGTGCTGTTATGGCTTGGGTCGCGGATTCAGAAAACTGCTCACGCTGCTCCTCTCCAAGAGAGTTCGTAAAGCGCTGACCACTCTGCGTATTGACCTGACGAGCTATATCCCTAGTCAAAGCTGCTGAATCGCTGTCAGTGAAACCAACATTCTTGGCAAGCCGGTCCATATCGCCTGTAAGCTGCTGACGTTGATCGGTGGAGGTAGAAGTTGCAGAACCAGAAATTCCTCCTTTGACATCGACTGGTGCTGCCTTCGCTATTGCCATTCCAGCAGGGCCAGCCAACAGGGCTCCCGCAACCTGCCCGGCATCCACATTCGCACTGGCTTGCATACCAATCGCCCCAGCAATGGCATCTGTATGGCTCTCATTCAAACCATATTGTCGAGCGTAATCCTGAGCTTGGCCGTAAATCGCCTGTGCCTGTGAAGAGTCAGATGCACGAAGGGATTGCCCAAGCCCTTGTAAACGAGCGTAGCTTTGCTCAGCAGAGGCCCCAGAGAAAACCGAATTAGAAAGCTGGGATGCAAATGACTGTGTTGCCTGGGCTGACGATGCCTGGGAGGAACTAACCGCACTACTGAGCATGTTCCCGACATTAACTTTGTCTACCATGCTCTCGGAACCGGTAAGTTGAAGCCCTCGGAAGTCATCAAATTGAGATTTCGGCATCATGTCCAACGCCGCTGAGGGCTTAATGGCGTCGGGAGTAGAAATTTTCTCGTTGATATGGTCACCGCCATTCAAACGGCCTGCGAGAGAAGTCATTGCGTAAGTGGAGCCGGTTACAACGAACAGAGTAATCACTGGAGTGGCCGCAGCCAACATGCCTCCCGTTGCAAGCCAATTAGATGTTATCTGGTATGCCTCGCTTATCCCGTGGAAAGTGGAAAACGGGTCGTTCTCTAGGGCACTCAACGCACCTGTAGCGGACATATGAATATAGAGGTTAATAATTGACAACACCGGCATCCAGAGCTGAATCCATGCGAGTGTCACCAAATACTTTCCCACCAAACCGATACCGAACCGGCCCATCAACATAAAGAATGCAGCCAGAGGTGTTACGGCATAAACGAAACCCTCGAAAAACGTCATCATCGGGCGAACGATGGTCATAAACATTGATTGTTCAGCAGCCCATTGAGTATTCCTTTGCTGGATAGCTTGGTTCAGCATAATTGCCGACGAGAAATCCCGCATATCCTGGTACTTTCCTTGGGCAGCATCTTCATATATCGGCTTAAGCACGGTTGTTAGTATGTAGTCCTGAGCATTAGATCCCGTCATACCAAGACTCGCTAATGCATCATAAAGACGATTTGACACACCGACTCCAGCAACATCACCACTAGCGTCTCTCATACCCCGCTCGATGGCTTCATGAACCAAATAGTTGCCTTTAACTTCATTAAGTGCGTTGCTAATCGCAACAAACCCATCAGAACAGGTGTAATCCTGGGGAGAGCCACCAAGGTAAAGCCGAGTTCCATATAAGTCTGATTCAAAGCGAAGTGCCTGCATTGCAGGGGCGGTAAATAAGTCTTGGATTGACGCTTGATGCAAATCAATTTTCGTTAGCGTGCATTCTCGTATGTAGTTGTGAATTGAAAGCTCGACGTTTACACCCTCTCCACCAACAGCGTTATCCATTGCTTTAAATACAACCGGGTTAACGGCAGCATCTTGAAGCTGATTTATCAAGTGAAGGGAGTCAGCAAATCGATTCTGTGTCGAACCCGGCGAAATAAATGAATACCCCTGCTCAAACAGGCTTGTAACTGAGTACCCAACATTTGAGACAACCGAACCAACCGCTGCTGGCCCCACTGGGACATTATCAACGACCCGAACTTCGCCGGAGTATGCATCTTCAATAAGGACAGTCGTGGATGGTCCAAATGCCATAGCATAGAAAATCCATGCCACCAAAATAGTGCCAATCTGTATTTCCTTGGCTCCATTCATAATCGATTGGAAAAAAACTATTAGTACACCGATAAGCAGCCCTACCGATGCCATTTGTGTGAAATCGCCGGTTCCGGTGATCATGGAAACGGCTATCAAAACCTGCTCCAAGAATGCCGAATCACCGACAGAGTGTATGGTCCACATTGGGGAATCTCCTGTTAAAAACTCCCCCTCATACTAAATACACCTATCACTAGAGCACGCACGTGTTCTTGCCCATTTTGGGCGCAAAGCCAAATTTAGGGTAAGTTTGTACCGTCAGTACAAACCATTGTTTTTTATGGATTAACCAAAGTTTTTGGGTTGCGTTTTCTTAAAGTCGTGAGACACTTTTTAAAGATAACGGAGGATAAACCCATGAAACGATACATCGAGATTGCAGCTTCTGCTGCTGTAGTTCTGTCACTGGCAGGTTGTGCAACCACCGGTTCATCCGACCCCGCAACCTATGAACCGGCTAAATCCCGTGCGTACAACCTCGCTCAGGCCGGGGGTATCACTGAAGCGCGGGATACGGAGAGAAAGCACCTTTCAGAAAACGAGCTTTACAAGGTCGCTTCCAATGCCGACATCCTCATGTGGGATCGAGGAGCAAATTGGAGCGGGGGAGAAGCACTGGGAGCTAGCCTCTTGTTTGCAGCCCTGGAGCCAACGTCGAACTTCGCGAAAGACTCTTTGTTCGGCTGGATGCCTTCCAGCATGGCGACAGATGCCGCGCAGGCCCGTGCGAAGATGTCAGAAGTGACTACCTCCGCAATGAAAAAGGCACTCGGTAGCCTTGGCTATACGTATGAAGCCACGCTAGAGAACTACGACCAAAAAGCAGTGTTTGGGGGCGGAAGCGCTTTTCTGTTCAGTCAGATAACTATTATCGACCAGGATAAGGGATGCCCAGCACCAGATTCTGTCGATCACTACTCAAAGACATGCTATGTCTCCTCTCAGATCATAGAGCCAAGTCAAGGCTTTGAACCTGCGTTCCTGGGAGGTAGTCAGGCCTGGTCGTTCAAAACTGACGGCGTGAAGGCCTCATCTGTGAAACTGAATTTCCCGGAAGGGGTGACCGTGGACAGAGTGTCCATCATCGGCGCAATCAGCGAGAATCTGCCCGATTGGGCCTACATGTTTACCCCTCAAACCGATGACACTCCTCCCATGGTCGTAAACAAGGGGAAACCCTTGTACTTTGTGGAACCGATTAGTAACGATGGTAAGAATTCGGCCAACACACAAAGCGACTGATTGGAACGATGACCTTCAGAAACTTTCACATGTGAAAGTTTCTGAAGGCATCCGATAGCAAGAAAGCGAGGTTTGCAGTCATGGCAAGAACACTAGATCAGCTCCTAGAGCAGGAGAAGCCCGAAGTTGTGGCCGAGGCCAAACGAAAGGCATCAGAAATTCTCGCCACTTTGGATCAACAATCTACAAAAGAACGGGAACGTGAAGACAATTCCGTAAACGCCCCTCCTCAGAAATAGCAAAGGGCCAGACAAGCTGGCCCTTTGTTGGTGTTTAACTACAACCTTCATCTTCAATAACAATATACCGCTCGGGATCATCATAAATCTTGATCGCTTGGTAATACGTCATTGAAGTGAGATCGGCATATACGCTCGGCTCAAGTTCTGAAGCAGGCGGCCTCTGATCGTAGACATCAATTTCGAACACTCGTATTTTGTCAATACATAGCTCCACACGGAACGCCCGATCTTTTGATTTCCAATAGTAGTACCCAGACACCTCACCAAACAAAAATGGACTGTAAAGGGCAACTGGGTCTTTACCATGGACATGGATAAAGTCTTCACTTTCCGGTATTGGGAAAGGGTCTACTCCACCATTGCGATAAAAAATCTCTGAAATCATAATTACTTTCTCCTTACGATAGGTTGTTAAATAATACCAATCTAAGTGGCTCTATAAAGAAGCCGAAATTGCCCAATAAGAGCAATTTCGACCGTTTCATAGAGTGTTTACCGTGGTGCATATCCCGATTCAGCAAGACCCTTCTGCAACGCAGATAAAGCCTCTCTCATCAAATACGCCTCGTCATCGTCAACAGCATTAATCCTCACTTCTTGCCAACCAACTCGCTTTACAAGCTGCGCTAAAGCCAAAGCCTGCGCATCGGACAGCTCAGTAAGGACGGATACTGTATTATCCATAAGGACCTCCTATGGGAAGGAGGGAAGCCCCCAAGGGCTTCCCCAGGGGCTTCATTAATTCACCGCACCGTAGTGAGATTTCGCGTAAGCAAGATCGAGCGTAAAGGTAATCTCAATCCGGTCCACGACGAGATCGAATTTACGGGCGTGTTCCAGCAGATTAGACCGGAACACTGATTCGGCGTCGTCATGCGACGTTGCGTTAACCGTCTCAGCGACCAGCTCACCTTTTGCGTTGTCGTAACAGACGTCGGTGTAGTACACACGTCCGCACACATCGAACTGGTGATTCTCTGGTTGATTTTGAATTTTTCCCAGCATGTCTTTTCTCCAAGAGTAAAAAGCCGGGACTTCGCCCTACCGGGCTTAATACCCGGCTGGGTGGTTTAATACTTACCGAGGACCGGCAAGTGATTTGTTGCAGTGGAGCGCAGGTCGAATGACCTCACCATCAATGATGCGGCCAGTGATAAATCCGACAGGGGGATTCTGCTCTGATTGCTCCGGTTCAATAACGTCTCCATAAATTGGCGACGAGGTTTGACTGACGACCCGTACGGGCCGCGCTTTGAACATTGATCGAACGATGACGTTAAGAGTGCGGGCTACCAGTGAGGCACCAAACGCAATAACGCCAACCGTGACAATCATGACCAAAACGAATGTGGAAAAGTACATATAGAGCTCCAAACAATAGTTGATTGAAAGGGGCTCATCCGTGACCGGGAAGCCCCGGTTACGGGTTTAAATGATTTATCGGGAACGCGAAAACCAATCTGAAACTGGCTCAAACTTGTCGCCCGACTTCATTATCTCGATGAAGTCATCCTCGTTGTCACATCGGGCCAAACCGAAATAGCTTTTCGTAAATCGGCCATCAAGGCACCGAAGGACCGTGAAGTGGAGATTTCCTTTTGACTCACAGTGAGCCATGACAATCCCTCTGCGTTGATACACATGGGAATCATTCAAAGGAAGCACCAAGCCGTTGACTTCGAGTTTTTTCATCTTGCACCTCAAATAGTTTTGAGGGGTCTCCCAGTACAGGGATACCCCTGTCTGGGATGATGGTTAAACTTGCTGTTTGTTTGAGGAGGCCAGCTACCTCTCTATTTCCGGCGGTTCCGGAAATTGAAGATAGGTTATCGGACAATGGCCGTGAGGCACGAAGCTACTTTTTCCCTTTTTGGGCGCAAAGAGGTTTTTTGTCTACTTGGGCCTGGGAGGTTCGCCTGGTCTGCCTAACAGCTCCCATAGAAGTCTGAAGGCATAGAAATGATCCCGTAGGGTTGTACTGCTCAGATGGCTCTGCCGCGCATAGTACCTGTGGATATGTGCTCTACCCACCTGATTAGGCTGGCTTACGCCTTGCTCATGGGCCGCAATATCTGACAGTGCAGCAATCAGCCGTTTCACCATCGCCCGTCTGGCTGTCTTGCCACCATGGCGAACATACACATGTGCTCGCTCTCTTACCCATTTTTCCATCGCTTACCCCAAATATGAGTTTGTTACGTCAATACGACCGTGTCCCAGCTCCCGCGCTATCTCAGCACGGATCTCCTGATCCAGTGTCTTGGCCTGGGCGACCGAGATCCCCAGTTCCTTGGACAGGTATTCATGATGAGCCCGACCGTGGGCCACACCAGCGCGGATAGGGCTATCGGCCCCCATAAGGACCCTGTAGCGCTCCTGAGCATAGTGGTGGCGCTCACCATGAAAGTTCACCGGCTGACGACCAATCTCCCGATATGCCTCTTGTCGAAATTCTCTGTATGTCTGGTTGCCTGGGATCATACTGCGGCCATCCTGGATGGCCGCAGCTCTCTGAAGAGCGGTTATCTGAGCATTAGAGGTAATCGGCACCATACGCTGGCGACCACCTTTGGTTCCGTCCTTGATGGCAACAACCCCTTCTTTCTCTGCCTGTTTCAGCGCCCGAGTCGCATCAAGCTTGGCCGACTCCTCGAATCGCAGGCCAAAGTTGCGCTGCACCTCCAGCAGCGCTCCCAGCCGTTCTGAGACAGCCCCTATAGCTGCCTGGTGGGCCGCTTCCGAAACGCTCCGGTCGCTCGATGCGATCCCTGAACGCTTGGGAAGCCCGCCCTCAGCGACAGGCGCTACTCTGACTTGTCGGTCGCCACGAGCAATCTCCATCACCCGGTTTACTGCCGACAGGTAGTTCTGGGCAGTGGAAGGAGAAATCTCACCACGCTCAAACCTATCGTTCAGATGGGCCGCGTAGGCCACCAGATGGGCCTTCTCGATGTCCCGCATGTCCTTTATGCCCTGTTCTGTCTTGATCCAGGATGAAAAAACGCTCCAACGGTCATGGATCGTTGCAATTGAAGCAAAGCTTCTCATCCCCTCTTTGAGCGCGTTGAGGCCCGCCCGCGTCATATCACGGCTCTTAAGGCCATAGTTTCTGGCATCCGGATTGGATCGTTCTGAGCGCATAGTGCTATTCCTTCTTGTTCTGGTTCTGGCCTGCCCGAAAATCATTGGTAAGTGATAAACGCGATTTTTTTAATCAGCTTCGCGTGCTGAGGCCAAATCAGGGTTCTTGCCCTGGCAAAGGGTGGATAAACCGAGCACCCACGGTCATTTACATACGATCAACACTGCTATGGAGCGGGCTGCTCTCGCCACTGGCTGGTCTGTTCCGTTGGAACAAACTGCCAGCAGCTCCGGCTGGTGATGTCGCTTTTCTTGGAAAGTTAGCGCGTAGCGCTCGCCGCCTTGCGCGGCTGTGTTCGCGCACATTCGTGCGCGGGGCGAAAGCCTTGAGCCATTGAGGCACAAGGCTTTCGGCGGGGTTTGCTACCCCGTCTCTGTTTTCGCCGTTGGCGACAGAGACGGGGAGGGGCATGGTGCAAGCTCGGCATACGCCAGGCTCACATGGTTGAGGCAGAGGTGGTCCTCTGGAATTTGGCTGCTCATGATCGAGTGCCAGTTACGCCACAAATTCAAGAGAACAGCAGCGAGGAGGGGCATTTGCCAACTGCAAGCAGCGGCAACGATGACGATCTAGCGTCAGGGATTCACGAATGGGGATGAAATTCATCAGGGGTTCCTCCGAAGGGTTACAGACGGAGGAATGCCCACGGGGGACAGTCCCCCAGAGGGTTGGTTAGATAAAGGCAAGCGCCTTGTTTACATAAATGCTGTTTTAGGCCAGCTACCATTTACGTCATTAATATTAATAGGTTTTTTGGCTCGGTCAAGCCCCAAAAGAAGGTCTCGTAAAAGGCTGTTATGAGACCCATATCCCGTCATTCCTACATTACCCACCGTTCAAACGGTGCTTGAGTCTCACAAAGTCGCTTTTCGAGACCCGAATTTCAGCCTCTCACCAAATATAGAGAAGAGACGGATTAAAGGGTCTCGAAAAGTAGCTTTTGGAGCAAATAGACAGGGATCCTCCCCGCCAAAGGTATGGCAGGGCACGATTACGAGCTGGGTTCAGGTGGGTATTCAAAAAGACAGTGACATATCACTATCAAAGTTGGTCTTGGCGACCTCTGATATTTTGAGCCCAGCTCTCAAGAGCGGCGATTTCGTTCTCAATTTGGTCTGGTGACGGTAATCGAGGATTTAGTTCGCCGGGTTGGCTATGCAGCAGTTGAGAACATCGACCATAAGCATCACGCATGTCATGGCAATCTTGTTCTTGAAGAACAGTGAGACGGATTAACCCATCTGTCTGTACCTTTTTCGCCAGGCGCTTGATAACCGGCGAAACTACGTCTTCGACGGCGCGTTCCCAAGCCTCACGCAATTGTTCGGAGAATGAACGGACTTCCCGTCGCCAGTTTGCCTGGTCCCCCCGATCATGATGAATCCTTACGTTACCCAAATGACGCCGCATCTGGGTAACAACTTTATCGATAGGTAAGACATTGGCAGGTGGTTCTGTATTACAGAACCCGGCAGCATTAGCTCCACGACTCACCACTCGATATGCAATTGGTACGGCAGCATGATCTCTGGTCTCTCGGCAGGCTTCCTCCAGTAGTACCAAAAAGGCAATATCATGCGTGAAAACTACCACTTGGCGGTTCAGGCTCTCTATGGCGAGTCTTTCAGCAACCCTGTCTCGGTGAATGTGGTCAAGAGATGAGACGGGATCATCAAAGACGATTCCCGACGGTGTATCCAGGGTGGACAGTTCACTCAGGAACGCCGCCAAAGCAACACACCGGTGCTCGCCCTCACTCAATATTTTTCCAACAGGCTCATCAGGGTTGCTCATCATGCGAACATGGAACAAAGGAATGCCAGCAGAAGAGCGAGCATGCTTCAGTTCAACAGCATGTTGCTCAGCTATACCCAATCGAGCTACCTCCTGTGCAAAACGCGCACGAAGCCTGTCCGTAACGAGTCGTTTAGCGATCTCGGTGCTGAAAGTAGTAATTTTGTTGGTAGCGGTGGTTTTCTGCACCTTTTTGAGGCCGCTGACAGCTTTCAATCGTTTAATCTGTTCCAACACATCGGCTTTCACTGTGCCGAGCCATTGACGAGCAGCCAGCTCACTATGTTCAGCCACCAAAGCCTTTCTCTCAGGAGACTCTTTCTCGGCCACAAATCCAGCAGCCCGTTTCTCCAGGCCTTCAGAATGTGCAGCCATCTCCGCGTCTGGGACTTCCGCCTGAGTTGCCTTGATGGCAACGCCTTTCAGGCCAACCGTCTTAAGAACCGAGCGTAGCCTCCAGGAGTTCTGAACGGCGCATCGCTTTACAGTATTTGCCAGCTCTTCATCGCCTAGATTGTCCCTAATTAAGGAAGCTATTGCCTGAACGTCCTGCATAGAAATGTAAGTTGCCTCCAAAGCTGACCGAGCGGCCTGGTAGGCTTTTCGAGCTTCGTCTTCACGCTTTTTACTTTCATCCAGGACAAAGGCTTCAAACTTATTGAGTCGCTCTGATGCTTCAGGGCCTAGCTCTTGATGACAGAGAACACAACGGGCCTCTTCATCGGTGACAGGAAACTTCTTGTCAGGATACGCTCCCTGATTGGAGTATGTGCGAGCAGCTTCCCACAAAGAGCGCCACACATCCGAGCCAACCTGGGGAAGGGGCTCATCAGAAAACAAATCCGCAGAAACAAGAGCTGCCGCAGCCCGTGATCTCTCATAGGTTTCATACAACTGCTTAATATTGGTGACGTTCTCGTCACTAACAGCCTTGGCAAGCTTTTTGAGACGGTCCCTTGCTTTGTCGATCTGCGTTTTTTGTCCTTGAAGCTGCCGAGCAACCCGGACAGGATCATTTGCAAGATCGGCGGCAAGGGTTTTTAAGCGGGCTTCTTCCAATTCCGATAGTCCCGCTAAACCCTCTACAGTTGCATCTGCCGTTTTGCTGGACAAGCCAGATAGAAGTTTTCCGACTTCTGTATCTGGTGCGCAGTCAGGACTATTTAGGATGGCCGGTGTTTGTCTCTCAATAACTCGGATCTCATCATCCAACTTACTCTTCAGTGTTTTACACGTTTCGGCCAGTGATGCCATTACGCGCAACGGTAAGGGGGTATAAGCTAAATCATTAGTAGCATCGACATGTACTGCGGCAGTGTTGCTGTCAAACACGCTGATGGCCGTAAGCCTGGGATCTGCGGTCGTTCCCTGACGCCAGGTTACCGACTGATTTTGTCCGCCGACTCGAAAGCTGACCTCCGCCTGGGGAATGCCACGCTCAGCGGCATATACATTCGGAAGAACTGTGTCATCCTTTGGCAGTCGAGCCCGGCAGGCCTGCTTCAAAACACGAGCATAGCCAGACTTACCGGCTCCATTGTCACCATAAATAACAGTTAACCCCGATTTTTGAAAAGTCAGGGTCTCACCGGATTGAAGAGCATTAACATGTTGTAGATTGTGAAGTTTTGAGAGGGAAACTTCTAAATTTGAGGCGGAGGGGTCTCGGACATGCTCGGCAGTAATTGGACGGCCTTCTTGCTCGCCTTTGCATATCCCCAACAGACTATCTAAATCTTCTTGACTGAGCCGTTCTTTGTCGCACAAACGACGTAGAGCATCTCTTTGCCACATAGGGCAGCTATTTGCCCAAGTGACAATCTCAGAAAGTGCCTGCGCTTCAGAGCTAGGTTGTGTCTGAGGTTCTACGTCCGATGTACTCATTATTGTCTCCTTACATTTCAGTGGCTACGACGAAAGCGTTTTTCTGCCCACCGCTCAAGTCGATCTGCATTCATATATAAGATGCCACACAGAGACAATACAAAACCTATGAACCCTAGAGCTGTATACACAGTTATTGATAGATCAATCATATATCCCCCTAAATACTAATATGGTTTATTCAGATTAAAGAAAACTCGGACAATATGTGAGACTCGCCATCCTTGAGCTCAATAATGTTGCTAGGTTCTGAACAAAACCAAGCATATGTTCCCCATGCTAGCTCTGACATCGCTTTTTTGAATGCTGGTGCGGAGCGATCTTGGAAGGCAGTAACAAATGCTAAATGCTCAGGGCTAAACCCCGCTTCCACCGCGATCTCAGTTAATTTCTTTTTACGGACAGAGTTTACTGGGCCATCAGAGGCTACGATCTCAATGAAAACGAAAAGCATATCGCTGCCATCTGTCTTGGTCCCCAAATCAACCAATATGACATCCGGTAGTGTCTTTGATGGGTCGATCTTCAGTTTCAACCTACTGGCGAGATCAATTCCAACTTTTTCACCGGATTGTGATAACCACAAGACAGCGGGATTCTTGAGGAACTTAGGCGCAAAATCCTCGATAACGCACTTTCCAATAACACCAGAAGGCCCTGACTCAAGGGTTACCACACCAGCGTTGGGTAACGTGGCTGTGATGGTATCGGAGTTGGCCGCAGCCGCGTTCGCTCCCAACAATCTTATCCGGCTGAGTGCCGCCGGATTGAGGTGTGCTTTCTGCCAGGCAAGAATCGCATCCTCCAACTGCTGGCCGACTAAGCTCTCATCAAAAAGAGCCGCAAATTTTTGAGTCATCGCATATTTTGGTAGCGGCGTAGTGACTGGCAAACCAGCTCTCTCCAAAACCGCCCCCAAAGCGATGAACCCATACCGTATAGTCTCATCTCTGACGGGCTCTCGTGAGTTCGGAGCGTACCAAGTGTTAGCTGGCCGCTCCTTCTTGCTGGAGAGGGCCTGTTCGACCCAAGCGTTGCGCTCTTCATCCGACAGTAGCACCGCCTGCTCATCCGACATGTCAGTAACTTGGCTCGGACGAATCCAGCGCTCCTGGCCGTCAATCGCTCCCGCATAGAACATTACATAAAGCGTGCGGGCCGCCATTTCGCGGGTAACGTAGTTGCGATTTTCTGTCCCATCTGGGAATATCTGTGGCAATCGCTCAGCGATTACCTCCAGTTTTGGTACTTTCGGCCAGCTCAACTTTGTTCTCTCCATACAGTTTGGCTACACATTTCTCAATCGTGAGTCTATCAGAACCGGCCAAAATGATCTTCTGCAGCTTTGTCAAGCCTTCAATCGTAGGTAGAGGAACCGACATCAGCTCATAGGCAGAGACCGCAACACTACCGCTTATACAGCGATATATGCGGTCGAAGACCTCTGAGTTGAGGAGAGCGTTAATCGTTTCGACAGTCACCTCTCTGATCAGACCGTCGGAGTAAACAATATTCAAATGATTCTCAACTACAACGCCGTTGTTTCGGTCGATAAAGTCTTGGGGGATGACTGCGCCCAAAACCCGACGACTCTGTTCTTTTGATGTAGTCCTCTGGACTAAAACACATGACTCCCGTGTAATAAGGTGTTGTTGGTTGTTTTTCACCTCGATATAGGGGACATGATTCCGTTTCACTGCTGAGAATTTAAATCCTTGAGCTGTAACTGACTCGGCCCATATCAACGGTAACGAATCTTTCGTCTTTTCTGATTTGAGCTGAGTTTTATGCCGGTTCCAAACCAACTTTCCAGTAGATACAACATATCCAAGGTCAGGAAGCCGTGTTTGCATCTTTTTAATACGGTTAAGTAAAGCTGCGTCTTTTGACACCCTGGGGATTAGCCAAGGCCCATCGCCCTTAACAATACCCACTTTACCGATATGCTCTACTTTGGCTTCATTAAGCCCTTGCGGGACGAGAAGTGATACTTTAGAGGGGCTACGTCGCGCTCCCTTCTTAAAGGTCGTCAGCAATGTTTCCTGAAGCACATCATCAAATACTCCTTCTCGGTTAGAGATGAAGTCGAAAGCTCGTGGGGCTGCTTCAGTAAGTAGCAATTCTCGTAGCGCCTTGAAATACTGACCGCCCAGAAATGATGTTGGCGTTAGGTAGGCGATGACTCCATCTTTCTTAGCAGTTCTCAATGCAAGATCGGTAAACAAGCCATAAAGATTGGCGTGACCGAACAATGAACGTGCGTACTTATCTCTTAATGTTGCATCAAGCGTAACTTTCCCATATGGAGGATTGCCAATTACCAAATCAAATTTTGTCGATGACTCATATGCGAGTGCGTCACCAACAGTTATTACCTCCTTTGGTAACCTCTTCCGCGCCTTAATGCACAAATCAATGAGTACCGATTCAAGAAGAACATGAGTCATCCAGGCGGCAAAGGGATCTATCTCTACCCCTTTCAGTCGCTTACCTATCTGCCGAATCTTCCACTCTGCTGATGTGTTTTTCGATTTTTCAAGCATTCTTGTTGCTACAGGTGCTAAGAATGCCCCTCCACCACAGGCCGGGTCTATTATGGACGCTTTACTGAAGTCAACCCCAGCATCTTCGGATAAATCAAGTAGACGGGAAACTAAAGGAGGCGGCGTATAGTAAGCTCCCAGCTTTGAGCGGAAAGCCACTGGTAACATCGCTGTATAGATTGAGCCAATCAAAAATCCCGCATCAATATCGGGAAACTGAGCGATTACTCGCCCTGTACTTTTTGCAACGTCTTCAGCGTCTGACGCAACATCAGCGAGAAATGTATCACGGGGAACCGGAAAAATTTTAAGCTTAGAGCCGTGGCGCGAATTAACCTCATTCCAATATGAAGTCACCAGAACGGCACAATATGATCGAGCTACAGCCAGACGATGCTCATCATCTGAGATAGAGCTGGCATACCCCCGTGCCATGCTTTTACATGCGTCATACCTGACAAGAGGCTCTTCCGATTCGCTTAAAATATCCTGAAAGTGATACGCATTCATGCCTTCGTACCCTCGCGGTCAGGTTTAACTACCCCGACCCTGTTGTAAATAGTAGTTCTTGAGACTCCAAATCGCTTGGCAATATCAGAGACGGGTATATTTGGATCCTTGAGTAAAGCTTTAATCTCGCGAATGTCTTTCTGTTTCAGCTTTGGTTTACGTCCACCAAGTCGGCCACGCGCCCGCGCAGCCTTCAATCCAGCTCGTGTTCTCTCGCTGATTAGGTTTCTCTCAAATTCAGCAAGTGCAGCAAATACGTGAAAAACCAGCTTTCCAGAGGCACTTGTCGTTTCAATCTTTTCTTGAAGACTCTCAAATCCGATTTTCTGTTCTTCCAGGGTCGTCACGAGTTTGACCAAATCACCCAAGCTTCGTCCCAGACGGTCCAGCCTCCAAACCACCAACGTGTCGCCTGAACGCAGAGCTTTCAGGCAAGCCTCAAGCTCCGGCCTTTCAGTGTTCTTCCCACTGGCTTTGTCTTCATAGATGACCTGGCAGCCCGCTTTCTCCAAAGCATCCCTTTGGAGGTGCAGGTTTTGATCATCCGTTGAAACGCGGGCATAGCCAATACGTTGATTCATGTACAATTAATTTACATAGAAAAATATACGAGTATTTTAACAGATTGCACACCGAGAATCCATGCGAAATGGCACCTTCTCAAGGTGTTCACAAAACGGTGGTTTTTTGGACATAAACAATAACGGGTTTACTTAATTATCGAACTTCGATATCGTATTTCGACTATTTAGATTGTCAGAGCGAGACACAGTTATGAACATACCCGACACGACTACCGGCGATCGCAGCCCTTGGGTTATCTTCTTAATTTTCCTCAGGTTGGGCTTGACTTCTTTCGGTGGTCCAATTGCCCACTTGGGCTATTTCCGTGATGAATTCGTTACGCGGCGACGTTGGTTGACCGAGCTTAGCTATGCTGATCTAGTTGCTCTCTGTCAATTTCTGCCTGGACCGGCGAGCAGCCAGGTCGGTATCGCCCTCGGGCTATCTCGCTCCGGCTATGCCGGAGCGCTGGCCGCATGGTCAGGCTTCACGCTTCCTTCAGCGATTGCCCTAATCCTGTTTGCTCTAGGCATCAGTAGTTACGGTGATGTGATGCCATCTGGTGTGCTTCATGGGTTGAAGGTGGTAGCCGTAGCCGTAGTCGCACAAGCCGTATGGGGTATGGCCCGCAACCTCTGTCCAGACGCCCCGCGCATCACAATCATGTCTGCGGCAACATGTTTTGTGCTTTTGGTGCCATCGGCTTGGGGTCAGATTGGAGTCATCGTAATGGCAGCAATCTTTGGTCTGTTGTTTTTCAAACCTCAGAATGAAGCTGTACATGACTCCTTGCCAATTGCCATCCGGCGTCGAGTAGGAGTGTTTTGGCTGATGCTTTTCTTTGCGTTGCTGATGGGCTTGCCCTTGTTATCAGTTATATTTCCTAATCAGACTCTATCAATGGTGGATGCCTTTTATCGTGCTGGCTCGCTGGTCTTTGGTGGTGGGCATGTCGTACTGCCGTTATTGCAAGCCGAGGTAGTTCCATCCGGCTGGGTTTCCAATGACGCTTTTCTAGCAGGATATGGTGCTGCGCAGGCAGTACCTGGTCCTCTGTTTACCTTTTCGGCGTTTCTTGGAGCTTCTATGAACGAAGCTCCATCCGGCTGGTTAGGTGGCTTGATCTGCCTTCTAGCGATCTTCACGCCGTCCTTCTTACTGATAATGGGAGCTTTGCCATTCTGGGAACGCCTACGTGGCAATACTCAAATGCGAGCGGCGCTGTGTGGCGTGAATGCAGCTGTGGTTGGCCTTCTGCTAGCCGCCCTTTATAAACCTGTATGGATAAGTGCGGTTAACGCGCCTCAAGACTTTGGCTTGGCCCTGATCGCACTGGTTGCCTTAATGTTTTGGAAGCTGCCACCCTGGCTAGTAGTCGTAGGGAGCGGCGTCGTAGGTGGCTTTTTGGCTACGTTTTTATGAGGTTCGGAAAATGACCGATAAAGATCTTTACGGTGGACTGATTCGTTTACATATTCTGCATCACGCAGCCGAAGAGCCCATCTTTGGGCTTGGCATCATCGAAGAGCTGCGCGGTCATGGTTATGAGATCAGCGCGGGGACTCTTTATCCGATGTTGCATAGGCTAGAGAAAAAGGGCTATCTCACCTCTCACCATGAACGCACAGGCAGCCGTGACCGGCGGTTATATGAAATCACCGAACAGGGTCGTGTTGCGCTTACTGACGCCAAAGCGAAGGTGAAGGAGCTCTTTGGAGAGTTGATTGAAGGACGTTAGATATAAGCTTGGTTACTGAACAAAGAACATTACCGTAGAAGAACCATAAAATTATTGGTTGCCATGAAGTATCATGAGTAACATGGAAATCAATGGGTTACATGAGTAAAGCTGGTAAATATTGATCCGCATTTACTCCGCAAAACTATTAAGTTATTGATTTACAGTATCTTTTCACATTCTGTATCGGGAAGTAAAGTGGGCAAATAACGGAAAACAACAGCAAACGATAGCAGATAACCCACTGATTTTATTAGTTCGTCATTTTCCGTTTGTTGCCAAATCTAGTCCCCAGTTGGGCCCCATGACATGCTACTCGCACTGATTGGGGCCCAAGTGGAGTCTATCACAACGCCCCCAAACACCTACCCAGCGCCAACACAATAAAGAACATATGCTTCTCGCCGAAACCATTAAGAGTAAACGACTGGTTGAGTGGCAATCTCAGAAGCATATATTTGAGAATCGAACCAAGCGTTCAGCTAGCTTCATTGATTACTTTCACCTAAATCGCCAAACTGAAAATTTCACCGAACACAGTGAAAATACATCTCCTACATATTTACCAAAAAATAACCTTAAATAATTGATTAATCTGATGTCATCATACTAATGAATTAATCCTTCAGGGTGTTATGCCTAAGTAATATTTATTCTCAGGGGCAATTGAGTCATCGAAGGATTGATCTAATAATAACCGCTAAATGACTATCAATTGCTTCAAGGGGTTGAAGCTATATACCACGAAAATTTTACGTTCACGGTATGACTTGGTATATCGAAATTGTTGCTCTAATTGCCATTGCAGCCAAATCAACAAACCCTGAGGCAGAGCACTGCCGAGGCCGGTGGCTTGAACGATTACAACAAGACTGCTTTAAAGGCCAGTGCTCGTAAGTAACCAGCACAAGTAAAGATAAAGGCCATAGTTATAAACGGCCTATTCCTGTTTAGGGATAAATAACTTAGTTCTTCAGGGAGGTAAAATGTCATTTCACTTGATGCCATCGATTTCAAATTCAGCTTGCGCCAGCGTTACACTCTGTATGTTCCTTATAGGAACTCCTTCCATTTTGATGGCAAACGAGAGTGGCGAACCAGCGCAATTGCTGATGGACAGGTTCCCCAAGCCCCATGAGATAGAGTTTGCGCGCCAAGGTGTGGCAGAGGCCAATATAGACAAGCCTTGGGAAACAGCTTGCCCCTATCGAGAGCTAACAGGCACTGCCGAGGTTGAGGACGAGTTTTTCTTTCGCTGCCAACGTTGGGACGACTGCGTGTCTGCGGGTGGTTCGGCCAGCATCTACAGCGAGGCGTTCTTCCAGAATCATCAACGACAACCTAAAGATCAGGTACCTTGGGAGTCTTACAGGGATGGCAGCATATTTCTTCTCGAGCCATCCGATTTCGAGAGGGTCACAGGTCACTTGAGACAGTATGCCCTGAAATCTGCAGAGGAAAATTGGCGCTTGTTTGAGGGGCTGGATGCTGCCGCGGCAAGTGACTTGGTGGAGAAGAAATTCTGGCAATGGTGCTCTGCCGAACCTTTGACTTTGTGGAAGGCAGAATACCAGTAGCAGGCGTACCCACACCCAAACAACAAATTTAATTTGAATAGAGACATCTGGCCTGTCAGGTGGTGAGTCTCAGCGGATCAAGATGATCCGCCATCTTGGCAGTAGTCTCAGCGATATTGCATATATCTTTGATGAACCCAGCGTCGGGCTGCATGCCCGCGATGTCCGTCAACTCGCCGATTTACTCACTCGCCTGCGGAATAAGGGAAATAGTGTCCTCATAGTTGAACATGACCCAGATGTAATTGCCATTGCCGATCATGTTATCGATATGGGCCCTGGGGCCGGAGAAGCGGGTGGTCAGGTAGTTTATCAAGGCCCTTTTATAGGGCTCAAACAAGCAGATACCATGACAGGCCAAGGCTTGCGCCGAAAAAGTTATCCAAGAGTATCACAGCGTAAAAACTCAGGTTGGCTCAAGCTTGAGCATCAGTCTATGTTCAATGTTCATGATCTGTCGGTCGATATTCCCCTCGGGGTCGTAACTGTGGTTGCCGGTGTCGCCGGCTCGGGGAAATCGACGTTAGCCAATAGGATATTGCCCCGCCTTTATGCAGACGTGGTGGTGATTGATCAAGACGAACTTCGCGCATCCTCCCGTTCAACCCCTGCCAGCTATCTCGGTATCCTGGATGATATCCGTCGCCATTTCGCCAGGCAGAGTGGCAAAGCTGTCGGCCTATTCAGTAACAATGCAGCCGGGGCTTGCCCTGCATGTAAAGGACGAGGTGTTGTACGCACAGATCTTGCGTTTCTTGAAACTATTGAGTCTATGTGTGAAACCTGCCAAGGTTCGGGATACAGCGGGGAAGCCAGCACCATTCGAGTCGCTGGAAAATCTATCGTTCAGATAATGAACATGCGCCCGCAAGAGGTTCTGCAGGTATTCAAGCACCAGACGAAAATAGTAAATGCACTGACACGCCTGATTCAGGTTGGACTCGGCTACATACAGATAGGTCAGCGGCTGTCCACTTTATCCGGAGGTGAAAGGCAGAGACTCAAACTGGCAGCAGAACTGGAACGAAGCGGAGGCATTTATGTCTTTGATGAACCCACCTCCGGTCTGCATATGGCCGATGTCGATCGCCTGCTCGAGCTGTTTACCTTACTAGCAGATCAAGGAAAAACTGTGATAATCGTCGAGCATAATCTCGAGATGATAGCCAATGCTGACCACGTAATAGAAATGGGCCCGGGAGCCGGAAAACATGGCGGAAAGATAATCTATCAGGGCCCTCCGTTAGGAATGCTGACTTCCGCGACTTCGGTCACAGGCCCTTTTTTGGAGGAGCAGATGTCAGGGAAACATGAGTTACTTAGGGCCTAGCGCTCGGCAATCACAAAGCTGGCGACCATAGGATTGTGATCCGACACATCTGTTTTCGGCACATACAGCTCTTTGGGTTTCAATCCTCGATAAAAGAGATGATCCAAAGGATACCCCAGAACTCTCACCCTGTTATCCTCGCCAAAATGAGCCTCATTCAATCCCAAAGAGGAAGCGAAGGCGGCCAGCAACATACTGCGCTCCTCACTCCAGGTATTGAAATCGCCCGCCAGAATAATAGGCCCCACTACTCTTTCCTCAGCCAGGGCTTCAGTCAAAGACTTAAGTTGCTGCCGATATTCTTCGATACCGACACTGAAGTTAATTCCATGGACATTTACCACAGTCAATAATGTACCATCAGACAAAGGATATTCAGCGACCAAGGCCGTCTTGGGCAAACGCAACCAGGGCTCAAGAGTGCGGTAGCCACAACTGCTCAAGGGAGCGCTGCGTGACAGATTCATCACTCCGGCCGGGGTATCCAATACACTGAAAGCGTTGGCGAAACGCCAAAACCACTGCGCAGCATTCAAATAAAGGTACATGCCGGGATCCAGGCGGGCTTCCTGCAGCAACACCAACTGCCTGCCTGTTGTAAAATCATCGAGACGAGAACGCCACAGGCCGTTTTGCTGCTTCTGAATATTCCAGATCAACACGCCAAACTCACCATTCTTATCCAGCGCCTTTGCCGTTGGCGTTTGGATACAGGCCGCGCCGGTATTGGAATCAACCCTGTCAGATTGCAGTTGAACATTTGCCGGTACGGTAAACAACCAATGCCATCCCCCGAGTATCACCAGCAAAGAAAGCAACGGGAAGATCAGCAACCACTTCAGTTTCATATCAGCCTCAAGCGCAGAAAGAGCCTACAACAGGATCAATGCAATAGTGCTCAAACTCAGGTTACCCAAGGCTGTCTGTCACCGCAAATTGGATTAATATGGGCCGATTAAATCAAGGCGCCAGGCGCTACATACAGAGAGGATTATCATGGCGAAAGTCGAAGTATTAGTTGGAACCACCTTGGGAGGAGCCGAATATGTCGCCGAAGAACTCATCAATAAGCTTGAACAAAACGGCCACCAGACAAGCCTGTACTTAACCCCACAGTTGGAGCAACTGGATCCCAAAGCCCTTTGGTTGATCGTTTCCTCCACCCATGGGGCCGGCGATCTTCCGGACAATTTGCAGCCCTTCTATCAGGAATTACTCCAGTCAAACCAAAACCTGCAGGACTGTCGGTATGCTTTATGTGCGATCGGCGACTCGAGTTACGACACTTTCTGCCAAGGCCCGGAAAAGCTGCTTCAGCAACTGAGCGCCAAGGGAGCCAAACCCTATGTGGATAAGATCCAGATCGATGTTCAGTACGATCCCGTACCGGAAGATCCAGCATTGGCATGGCTCGACGACTGGCTGCCCGAGTTATAAAATGCTTTTCAACCTGAATAAAGCATCAAGTACTCACAATTTAGATCTAACTTACCCACAAATTAAGTCTAAAAAACATAACTCTGTGGATAATACTTTATTTTGATCTGATCAATCTTTGTATGAATCAGATCCTCGATACGGCCCAGATCCACCTTGTGGATAAGATCGCGATCTATCCCCAGCTTTAATGGAGATAGATCGCCAACAGATCACAGGATCGTTTTACTTTAAGATGTTGTTTTAAATAAGCAATAAGCCTTACCCACAGCAAAGTGCGATCCTAATAGTAAACACAATAAGAAGATCTATATAAAGATCTTAAGATCTATAAGCCTGATCCCCTGCGATCCAAGAGCACAAAATAGAGCATTCACCTGCATCATTACAGATGCTAAAATGATCGGCTGATATTCCTTTTTCATCCCTTACCCAGCCAAAGGTAAATCTATGCGTTTTCATGAACGGTTTGATGTAATTGTTGTAGGTGGTGGTCATGCCGGAACTGAAGCCGCATTGGCTGCTGCCAGAATGGGTGTCAATACCCTACTCCTGACCCACAATATTGACACTTTGGGTCAGATGTCCTGTAACCCGGCTATAGGGGGTATAGGTAAAGGGCACTTGGTTAAAGAGATAGATGCCTTGGGTGGCGCCATGGCAACAGCAACTGACTATGCCGGGATCCAATTCAGAACCCTGAATTCAAGTAAGGGTCCAGCGGTAAGAGCTACCAGAGCCCAAGCGGATCGCGCCTTGTATCGGCAAAAGATCCAACAGATATTACAAAACCAACCTAACTTAAGGATCTTTCAACAGGCTGTTGACGATCTGGTTGTTGAAAACAACAGAGTCATAGGGGTTGTCACCCAAATGGGGCTGGCTTTTGAAGCACCTGCCGTGGTGTTGACTGCCGGCACTTTCCTCGGTGGCAAGATCCACATAGGTCTTGAAAACTACAGTGGTGGTCGTGCCGGTGATCCTCCGGCGATCGCCCTGGCCCACAGACTCAGGGAGTTGCCTATTCGGGTTGGCCGCCTTAAGACAGGTACGCCACCGCGTATCGATGCCCGCAGCGTCGACTTCCAACAGATGACTGAACAGCAGGGGGATAACCCTCTTCCCGTGATGTCTTTTATCGGAGATGTGAGTCAGCATCCACAGCAAATTTCTTGCTATATCACTCATACCAATGAGAAAACCCATGAAATCATTCGTGGTGGCTTGGATCGAAGCCCCATGTATTCAGGGGTTATCGAAGGTATAGGTCCGAGATACTGTCCATCGATTGAAGACAAGATCCATCGCTTTGCCGACAAGAGTTCTCACCAGATCTTTATTGAACCCGAGGGGCTCAATACCAATGAGTTATACCCCAATGGTATCTCCACCAGTTTGCCATTCGATGTACAAATTGCCTTGGTCCGTTCGATCAAGGGGATGGAAAATGCCGAGATCATGCGTCCTGGCTATGCCATCGAATATGATTACTTTGATCCTCGAGATCTGAAAAATTCGCTGGAAACCAAAACCATAGATGGACTGTTCTTTGCCGGTCAGATCAACGGGACCACAGGTTATGAAGAAGCCGGAGCTCAAGGTTTGCTGGCGGGCATGAATGCAGCTTTGCAGGTACAAGGCAAAGACGCCTGGGCACCTAGACGTGATCAGGCTTATCTCGGTGTGTTGGTGGACGACCTCTCGACTCTGGGCACCAAAGAGCCCTATCGCATGTTCACCAGTCGCGCCGAATACCGCTTGCTGCTGCGTGAAGACAATGCTGATCTGCGCCTGACCGAGAAAGGTCGTGAGTTGGGCTTGGTTGACGATCAACGCTGGGCCAAGTTCTCTGCCAAGGTTGAGGCGATTGAATCTGAGCTGCAACGCCTGCGCAGTCAATGGATCCATGTGAATTCACCTCTGGTTGAAGCACTGAATCCGCATCTCAATACGCCAATATCTCGCGAAGCCTCGTTTGAAGAGCTGTTGCGTCGTCCTGAGTTGGATTATGACAAGCTTATGGGGATCGAAGGCTTTGGACCGGGTCTTGAGGATCGTCAAGCCGCTGAACAGGTGCAGATCCAGGTTAAATATGCCGGTTATATTCAGCGCCAGCAGGAAGAGATCGCCAAAGCGCAGCGCAACGAAAATACCGGCCTGCCGCTGGAGCTCGATTACAACGAAGTGCCGGGCTTGTCCAATGAAGTGATCGCCAAACTCAATGCCCATAAACCGGAAACCATAGGCCAGGCTTCCAGGATCTCGGGGGTAACTCCGGCAGCCATCTCCATTTTGCTGGTGCATCTGAAAAAACGGGGATTACTGCGCCGCTCGGCCTGATACCGTGAACTATTCCAGAGCCGGGGAAGCAGTGGATGCTTCCCTTGGCCGTTTTGGGGCCGCATAATAGCCCCGCAGTATTTTTCTGGGGAGAATACCCGTGCTTGCAGCACAGTTAAAAACATATCTGGCAGAGACTGGCCTCAATGTATCGGATGAACAGCAGCAACAACTGCTCGGTTTTGTTGCCATGCTCAACAAATGGAACAAGGCCTATAACCTGACCTCGGTGCGCGATCCTGAGCAGATGCTTATCCGGCATATCATGGATAGCCTGGTCGTCTCCCCTCATCTCAAGGGGCAGCGTTTTATTGATGTGGGTACTGGCCCTGGGTTACCCGGTATTCCGCTGGCGATTTTGAATCCGGATAAAGAATTTGTGCTGCTCGATAGCCTGGGCAAGCGGATCCGTTTTCAAAAACAGGTTCAGATTGAACTCAAATTAAAAAATATACAGTCGGTTGAGAGCCGGGTGGAAGCCTTTCAGGATCCACAAGGGTTTGATGGGGTGCTCAGTCGCGCCTTTGCCTCAGTGGCAGACATGTTAAGCTGGTGTCAGCATTTGCCGGCGCAAAATGGGGTATTCTATGCCCTTAAAGGACAGTTGAACCCTGATGAGTTGACCGGGATCCCTGAGGGATACAGCATCAGGGAATCCATCGAACTCAAGGTTCCTAAATTGGATGAACAGAGACATCTGCTGATCATAGCTCCCCAGGTTTGAATGCCTTGCAATTGGCTGGCGTATCAAGCAACTTGATGCAAACGGAACCGGGCATCAATAACAAAATTGACAGACAAGGTGACAGTGTGGCGAGAATTATTGCCGTAGCCAACCAGAAAGGTGGCGTTGGAAAAACAACAACTTGTGTTAATTTGGCAGCCTCTTTGGCGGCAACCAAGCGGCGGGTGCTATTGATCGATCTGGATCCCCAGGGCAATGCCACCATGGGGAGTGGTGTCGACAAGTACGAAGTTGAAAACACCGCCTACGAGTTGCTGGTGGAAGAAAAGAGTTTTGACGAAGTCGTTGTGCGTAACACAGCCGGGAAATACGATCTCGTTGCCGCCAACGGTGATGTGACTGCCGCCGAAATCAAATTGATGGAGTTCTTTGCCAGAGAGATTCGCCTGCGCAATGCCTTGGCAAAAGTACAGGGTGAGTACGACTTCATCTTTATCGACTGCCCTCCTTCGCTGAATATGTTGACAGTAAACGCCATGTCGGCGGCCGACTCAGTACTGGTTCCCATGCAGTGTGAGTACTATGCCCTGGAAGGCTTGACCGCCCTGATGGATACTATTTCCAAGCTGGCGGCCATGGTCAATCCCAAACTCGGGATCGAGGGGATACTGAGAACCATGTACGATCCCCGAAACCGTCTGGCCAACGATGTTTCCGATCAGCTGAAACAGCATTTCGGTGACAAGGTTTACCGCACTGTTATCCCAAGAAATATTCGCTTGGCCGAGGCGCCGAGTTTTGGCGCACCGGCGATGTACTATGACAAGAGCAGCGCCGGCGCCAAGGCTTATTTGGCTTTAGCCGGCGAAATTATTCGCCGCTCCGAACAGAACCAGCAAGCGAAACAGGCATAAAGGAATGAGCATGACACCGAAAAAACGGGGTCTGGGCAAGGGCCTGGACGCACTTTTGAGTACCAGCCATGCGGCGAGCAAGAAGCGCGATGATGCCGAGCAATCCAAGGTTGATGCCGGCGAAACTCTGCTTACCCTGGATGTGGATCTGCTGCAGCCCGGCAAGTATCAACCCCGTAAAGACATGTCGCCCGAGGCTCTGGAAGAGCTGGCCGAATCCATCAAGGCTCAGGGAGTCATTCAACCCATTGTGGTGCGTAAGATCAGCGATGACAAATACGAAATCATCGCCGGTGAACGTCGCTGGCGCGCGGCGCAAATTGCCAAGCTGGACAAGGTGCCCTGCATAGTCAAACAGGTTGCCGATGAGGCTGCCGTGGCTATTGCCCTGATTGAAAATATTCAGCGGGAAGACCTCAATGCCATGGAAGAAGCCATTGCGCTTAACCGCTTGATCGAAGAATTTGATCTCACTCACCAACAAATAGCTGATGCTGTGGGAAAATCCCGGGCTACCGTTTCGAACCTGCTGCGGCTCAATGGTTTGAATGAACCGGTAAAGCGGTTGTTGGAGTATGGTGATATCGAAATGGGTCATGCCCGAGCCTTGCTGGCCTTGCAAGGTGAAGAGCAAACTTCTGTTGCCCGATTGGTGGTGGCAAAGGAATTGACCGTTCGTGAAACCGAACGATTGGTAAATAAAGTCTTAAATCCTGCCAAAGAGGCCGAAAAGCCTGTAAAAGATACCGATGTTGCCCGTCTGGAGAGTCAGTTAATTGAGAGGTTAGGCGCAAAAGTTTCCATTTCCCACGGTAGTAAGGGAAAGGGAAAAATTGTAATTAACTATCAAAATCTGGCTGAATTAGACGGTATTCTTGCCAAAATCCATTAAAAAAACGTGGTTAACGCTTTTTAGTGTAAATTTGTGACGTTTGTTAATATTGCATTTATACGAATTTGGGTCTGTATCACGTTAAAAGGTGAGGTTTTTACTTATCTCAAAGTTGCAAAGAAGACTTGAAAAGGTATACTTTCGCAAGCTTTTTGTACCTCGACTCCATACGGATATTTGTAGTCCGGTCATCGAAACAAAAAGTAGTAATGCGGAGAAGAATGATTGAGTAAGGTTTTAGCGCGTCGTGGCCGTTGGTCAGCCTATAAGTTGGTGATGATGCAGGCGGCGATAGCTGGGGGTGCTTCAATTATCTTTTTCGCCGTGTGGGGAGCCCAGTTTGGCTATTCTGCTCTGGCAGGAACTGCCATAGCTGTGCTCCCTAATTTTGTATTCGCGACCCTGGCTTTTTCCCATATGGGAGCAAGCGCTGCCGGTAAAGTTCTCAAAGGCTTTTACTGGGGGGAAGCGGTAAAGTTGCTGTTAACAATAGCATTGTTTTCGCTGGTATTTATCAATTTAAAGGTCGCATTTATGCCCCTTTTTGTTTGCTATGTACTGGCGTTGGTAGTGCATTGGGCAGCTCCTTTGTACTTCAAGCAAAGTTAAGTGGGATGAATCATGGCTGCATCTGGTGAAGCATTAACACCGCAGGGCTATATCCAGCATCACCTTACCAACCTTACCGTTGGTGAAGGTTTCTGGACATGGCACGTTGATTCATTGCTCTTTTCGGTTGGTCTTGGCGTGCTGTTTCTGTGGTTGTTCCGCAGCGTTGGCAAAAAGGCAACTTCTGGCGTTCCCGGTAAGCTTCAATGCTTTATCGAAATGATCGTCGAGTTTGTCGACAACAGCGTTAAAGATACATTCCATGGTCGCAATGCCTTGATAGCACCTCTTGCTCTGACTATTTTCATGTGGGTATTCATGATGAACCTCATGGATATGGTGCCCGTTGACTGGGTACCACATGCGGCCTCTTTGGCTGGTGTGCCTTATCTGAAAATAGTACCGACTACTGACCTTAACATCACTTTCAGCCTCGCGTTGGGCGTGTTTGTGCTGATTATTTACTACAGCATCAAGGTCAAAGGTGTGTCAGGTTTTGCGAAAGAACTGACGCTACAGCCCTTCAACCATTGGGCAATGATACCCGTCAACTTCCTGCTCGAAATAGTTACCTTGATAGCTAAGCCCATTTCATTGGGGCTACGTCTTTTTGGTAACTTGTATGCAGGTGAGTTGATCTTCATCCTTATTGCGCTGATGTATGGTGCCAACTTGGCGATTGCCGCTCTGGGTGTGACTCTGCAACTGGGCTGGCTGATCTTCCATATTCTGGTTATCACGCTGCAAGCGTTTATTTTCATGATGCTGACTATCGTTTACCTAAGCATGGCTCATGAAGATCATTAAGGACTGCTGAAGAAATTTTTTAACTAAATCATCAACTAACATAGATTTAGATACTGGAGATACAGATGGAAACGATTCTGGGCTTTACTGCAATTGCTGTTGCTCTGCTCATTGGTTTGGGTGCACTGGGTACCGCTATCGGTTTCGGCCTTTTGGGTGGTAAGTTCCTGGAAGGCGCTGCGCGTCAACCAGAAATGGCTCCTATGCTGCAAGTTAAGATGTTCATCGTAGCGGGTCTGCTCGACGCCGTAACCATGATCGGTGTAGGTATTGCACTTTACATGCTGTTTACTAACCCACTGGGTGCAATGCTGTAATAAACGCTTCTGTCTTAACTCTAAATAGGAGGCTGTTGTGAATATCAACGCTACCCTAATCGGTCAGACGGTCGCCTTTATTATCTTCGTGTGGTTCTGCATGAAGTTTGTATGGCCCCCTTTGATGAATGCCATCGAAGCGCGCCAGAAAAGGATTGCTGATGGTCTTGCTGACGCTGACCGTGCAGCAAAAGACCTGGAGTTGGCTCAAGCGAAAGCGACTGACCAACTGAAAGACGCCAAGGCTACAGCCAACGAAATCATTGAGTCTGCCAACAAGCGCAAGGCTCAGATTATTGACGAAGCCAAAGCTGAAGCAGACGCTGAGCGTGCGAAAATCATTGCTCAGGGTAAAGCAGAAATTGAAGCTGAACGTAATCGCGTGAAAGAGGAACTGCGTAAGCAGGTTGCTACTCTTGCCATCACTGGTGCAGAGAAGATCCTCGAGCGTTCGATTGATGAAGCCGCCCAAAGCGACATAGTTAATAAACTAGTTGCTGAAATTTGATAAGGGAGTTGAGTTATGGCTGAGTTAACCACCATTGCTCGCCCTTACGCTAAGGCAGCTTTTGACTTTGCTGTTGAACATCAAGCAGTAGAAAACTGGGCAGAAATGCTCGATTTCGCGGCAATGGTGAGTGAAAACGAATCCATGAAGCCACTGCTGGCTGGATCTATGTCCAGCAATAAGCTAGCTGCACTCTTTATCAATATCTGTGGCGAGCAAATTGATGAGCACGGTCAAAATCTGATCAAGGTAATGGCTGAAAACGGTCGCTTGGAGGTACTGCCTGCTGTATCTCAGCTCTATGCTGAGTTTCGCCACGAATGGGCTAAGGAAATCGAAGCCAGCGTGGTGTCTGCTACTGAGCTTAGCTCTGAGCAGCAACAGCAGATCAGTGTTTCTTTAGAGAAACGTCTCGCACGCAAAGTTAAGCTGAATTGCAGCGTCAACGCCGAGCTTATCGCCGGTGTAATTATCAAGGCAGGGGATCTGGTTATAGACGGATCCATCCGCGGTAAATTGAACCGCCTGTCTGATAAGCTGCAGTCGTAATTGGGAGTTTGAGCATGCAACTGAATTCCACTGAAATCAGCGATCTGATTAAGCAGCGGATCGAGCAGTTCGAAGTCGTCAGTGAAGCCCGCAACGAAGGTACTATCGTTTCGGTCAGTGACGGCATCATCCGCATTCACGGCCTGGCCGATGTAATGCAGGGTGAGATGATCGAACTGCCTGGCAACCGTTATGCAATCGCGTTGAACCTTGAACGTGATTCTGTAGGTGCCGTAGTTATGGGTCCTTATGCCGATCTGGCTGAGGGCGTAAAAGTTAAAACCACTGGCCGTATTCTGGAAGTTCCAGTGGGTCGTGGTCTGCTGGGACGTGTTGTCAACACCCTGGGTGAGCCAATCGACGGTAAAGGACCAATCGACAACGATGGTTTTGCACCTGTTGAAATGATTGCTCCTGGTGTTATTGAGCGTCAATCCGTATCTCAACCGGTGCAAACCGGTTATAAAGCGGTTGATGCCATGATCCCTATCGGTCGTGGTCAGCGTGAGCTGATCATCGGTGACCGTCAAACCGGTAAAACTGCGATGGCTATCGACGCCATCATCAACCAGAAAGATTCCGGCATCAAGTGTGTGTACGTTGCAGTAGGCCAGAAGGCTTCTACTATTGCCAACGTAGTACGCAAGCTGGAAGAGCACGGTGCTCTGGCCAACACTATTGTTGTGGTTGCTACTGCTTCTGAAGCAGCTGCCCTGCAGTACCTGGCACCATACTCTGGTTGTACCATGGGTGAATATTTCCGTGACCGCGGTGAAGATGCTCTGATCGTTTACGATGACCTGTCCAAGCAGGCTGTTGCTTACCGTCAGATCTCACTGCTGCTGAAGCGTCCACCAGGCCGTGAAGCTTACCCAGGTGACGTATTCTATCTGCACTCTCGTCTGCTGGAACGTGCTTCCCGCGTGAACGAAGAGTACGTTGAGAAGTTCACCAATGGTGAAGTAAAAGGCAAGACGGGTTCTTTGACCGCTCTGCCAATTATTGAAACCCAGGCAGGTGACGTATCTGCGTTCGTACCGACCAACGTAATTTCTATTACCGACGGTCAGATCTTCCTTGAAACTGACCTGTTCAACTCTGGCCTGCGTCCAGCGGTTAACCCAGGTATCTCTGTTTCTCGTGTAGGTGGTGCGGCTCAGACCAAGATCATCAAGAAACTGTCCGGCGGTATCCGTACTGCTCTGGCACAGTATCGAGAGCTTGCTGCGTTCTCACAGTTTGCGTCTGACCTTGACGATGCAACTCGTGCCCAACTGGAGCACGGTGAGCGTGTAACCGAACTGATGAAGCAAAAGCAATACGCTCCTATGAGCGTAGCTGACCAAGCTGTATCTATTTTTGCAGCTGAAAAAGGCTACCTGAAAGGTATTGAGCTGAAGAAGATCGGTGACTTCGAAGCCGCTCTGCTCTCTTTCATGAACGGCGAGCATGCTGAGCTGATGAAGCTGATCAACGATAGCGGCGATTACAATGCCGAAATCGAAGCTGAGCTGAAGGCTGGTCTCGACAAGTTCGTGGCAACCCAAACCTGGTAAATACATGCGAGGTGTCATAAGGCACCTCAGGTCCAGATTGGAGAGTAGAGATGGCCGGCGCTAAAGAGATTAAAACCAAGATCGCGAGTGTGAAAAACACTCAGAAGATCACGTCCGCCATGGAAATGGTGGCAGCCAGCAAAATGCGCAAGGCGCAGGACCGCATGGCTGCAAGCCGTCCATATGCGGAGAGCATGCGTAAGGTGATCGGTCACGTCGCTCAAGGTTCTCTGGAGTACAAACACCCCTACCTGGAGGTGAGAGAACCCAAGCGGGTTGGTTACATAGTAGTGGCAACCGACCGTGGCCTTTGTGGTGGTCTGAACGTCAACCTGTTCAAAAAGGTTGTCGCAGACGTGAAAAGCTGGAAAGAGCAAGGTGTAGAAGTTGAATTCTGCCCTATCGGTGCTCGCAGTGTTCAGTTTTTCAAGAGCTTTGGTGGCAAGGTACAGGCCCATGCTTCAGGTTTAGGTGATGCTCCCAAGCTCGCTGACCTGATTGGTACTGTGCGGGTAATGCTCCAGGCTTACAACGAAGGCAAGCTGGATCGTCTGTATGTGGTATTCAACAAGTTTGTTAATACCATGACGCAGACTCCTGTGATCGAGCAGCTGCTACCTTTGCCTAAATCAGACGAAGATGACGTAGCGCATCGCTGGGACTACATCTATGAGCCAGATCCAAAGGTCTTGTTGGACAAGCTTTTGGTTCGTTATGTGGAGTCTCAGGTGTATCAGGGTGTCGTTGAAAACATTGCTTCCGAGCAGGCTGCCCGTATGGTGGCCATGAAGGCAGCAACAGACAACGCCGGCACGCTGATCGATGATCTGCAACTGGTATACAACAAGGCCCGTCAGGCGGCGATTACGCAAGAGCTGTCGGAAATTGTGTCAGGTGCAGCCGCGGTTTAGGCTGGGTAACGAATACAAGTTTTAGAGGATTAATCATGAGCACAGGTACTGTTGTCCAAGTGATTGGCGCGGTTGTGGACGTTGAGTTTCCACAAGATGCCGTACCTCAGGTATATGACGCTCTGAAGATCACAGGCGAAGGCGCCTGTAAAGGCTTGGTGCTGGAAGTTCAGCAACAGCTGGGTGGTGGTGTAGTTCGTACCATCGCCATGGGTTCTTCTGATGGTCTGCGTCGTGGTATCGAGGTAGAAAACTCTGGTTCACCAATTTCCGTTCCGGTTGGGGCTGCGACCCTTGGCCGTATCATGAACGTTCTGGGTGAGCCTGTGGATGAAGCGGGCGCTATCGGTGAAGATGAGCGTTATATCATCCACCGTGATGCTCCTTCTTATGAAGAGCAATCTAACACCACTGAATTGCTGGAAACCGGCATCAAGGTTATTGACCTGGTATGTCCGTTCGCCAAGGGTGGTAAAGTAGGTCTGTTCGGTGGTGCGGGTGTTGGTAAGACAGTTAACATGATGGAACTGATCAACAACATCGCGAAAGCCCACTCAGGTCTGTCAGTATTCGCCGGTGTAGGTGAGCGTACCCGTGAAGGTAACGACTTCTACTACGAGATGAAAGATTCAGGCGTACTGGACAAGGTAGCCATGGTGTACGGTCAGATGAACGAGCCACCAGGTAACCGTCTGCGTGTTGCTCTGACCGGTCTGACTATGGCCGAGAAGTTCCGTGACGAAGGTCGTGACGTACTGTTGTTCGTTGACAACATCTACCGTTACACCCTGGCTGGTACCGAAGTATCGGCACTGCTGGGTCGTATGCCTTCTGCTGTGGGTTATCAGCCAACACTGGCTGAAGAGATGGGTGTTCTGCAAGAACGTATTACTTCTACCAAAGTGGGTTCTATCACTTCGGTACAAGCGGTATACGTACCTGCGGATGACTTGACGGACCCAAGCCCGGCAACCACCTTCGCCCACTTGGATGCGACTGTGGTACTGTCTCGTCAAATCGCTTCTCTGGGTATCTACCCAGCGGTTGACCCACTGGATTCCACCTCTCGTCAGTTGGATCCACAGGTTGTTGGCCAAGAGCACTATGACGTGGCAAACGGTGTACAGACAGTTCTGCAGCGTTACAAAGAGCTGAAAGACATCATCGCTATTCTGGGTATGGACGAGTTGTCAGATGACGACAAGATGACAGTATCCCGCGCCCGTAAGATCGAGCGTTTCCTGTCTCAGCCATTCCACGTAGCTGAAGTCTTTACCGGTTCTCCAGGTAAGTACGTGCCCCTGAAAGAAACCATCCGTGGCTTCAAGGGAATTCTGGACGGTGAGTTCGATCACCTGCCAGAGCAAGCGTTCTACATGGTTGGTTCAATCGACGAAGCCGTTGAGAAAGCCAACAAGAAATAACTAGGCAATATTGCATAGTTTGGTAAGGAGAACGGGATGGCAGCCATGACAGTACAGCTTGATATCGTCAGTGCAGAGAGCAAAATCTTCTCAGGCCTTGTTGCCCATTTACAGGTAACAGGTTCTGAGGGTGAACTGGGTATTATGCCTGGTCACACTCCGCTGCTGACCAATATCAAACCTGGCATGGCGCGCATCGTCAAACAAAATGGTCAGGAAGAGGTGTTTTACCTTTCAGGTGGTTTACTGGAAGTTCAACCCAATTCCGTGTCCGTATTGGCTGATGTTGTAATGCGTGCCGATGAGATTGACGAGCAGGCTGCAGTAGAAGCCAAGCGTCGTGCTGAGGCCCACATGGCCGATGCCGGTGCTGACTTCGATTATGCTGCGGCAGCAATTGAACTGGCTAAGGCCGTGGCTCAGTTGCGGGTCGTTGAGACCATCAAGAAGAACATTGCCAGATAACAGCACTGCTGAAAAAAGGCGCCTCAGGGCGCCTTTTTTGTGTCTGTTATTCCTGCTTGCCTCAAGCAGATTTGCAAGCTTCCAAGCTGCGTGAGCGCTGCATTTTTACTGTGATTCCGGTACACTTGCGCCAGCCTATAGAAAAGGAATCTCCCATGTCATTGAATGTTGTAATTCTCGCCGCCGGGAAAGGGACCCGGATGCGTTCCGATTTACCTAAAGTCCTGCATAAGGTTGCCCATAAGCCCATGGTGCAGCATGTGATTGATACGGCTCATTCACTTAATGCCGACAAGATCAATCTGGTTTATGGTTATGGCGGCGACAAGCTGATGACTGAACTGGGCGAGCAACCGCTTAACTTTGTGCTGCAGGCTGAACAGCTGGGCACTGGCCACGCGGTAGCCCAGGCGATTCCCCATATAGATGACAATGACACTGTATTGGTGCTCTATGGCGACGTTCCCCTCACCCGCAAGGAAACTCTGGAAGCCCTGCTTGCTGCCAGGCAAAACGATGGCGTAGCCGTACTGACAGTGTATCTGGATGACCCAAGCGGCTATGGCCGTATGGTGCGCGAGCATGGCAAGGTGGTTGGCATAGTCGAACAGAAAGATGCTACTGCCGAGCAACTCAAGATTAATGAGATCAACAGCGGCATCATGGCATTGCCGGGCAAACAATTGAAAAACTGGCTCGGACGCTTGGAAAACAACAATGCTCAGGGCGAGTTTTATCTTACCGATGTGATCGCCATGGCTCACGCCGATGGTGTGGCCATAGACACGGCTCATCCAGTTAATTCCATAGAGACCGAAGGCGCCAATAACAGGGTGCAGTTGGCTGCGTTGGAACGTGCTTATCAGCAGCGCTGTGCTGAAGCCTTGATGTTGGATGGTGCCAACTTAAGAGATCCGGCACGCATAGATGTTCGCGGTGAAGTGACCGTCGGCATGGATGTGATGATAGATGTTAATGTGATCATCGAAGGTAAAGTGGTGCTGGGTAATAACGTGACTGTAGGCGCCGGGGCTATCCTTATCGATTGTGAGATTGCCGACAACGCCGAGATTAAGCCTTACAGCATAGTCGAGGGCGCCAAGTTGGGTGATGGCGCCAGTGCCGGCCCGTTTGCTCGTCTGCGTCCGGGCGCTGAACTTAAGCAAGATGCCCACATAGGCAATTTTGTTGAGATGAAGAAAGCCGTACTCGGTGTGGGCTCCAAGGCTGGGCATCTGGCTTACCTCGGAGATGCACAAATTGGCCAAGGGGTAAACATAGGGGCCGGTACTATTACCTGCAATTATGATGGCGCCAACAAACATCTGACCGTTATTGAAGATGAAGTGTTTGTCGGCAGCGACACTCAACTGGTTGCTCCTGTCACTATCGGCAAGGGAGCCACACTGGGAGCCGGTTCCACTGTAACCCGTGATGTTGGCGCTGATGAGCTGGTTATTACCAGGGTCAAGCAGAAACATATCAAGGACTGGAAGCGTCCACAAAAACAAAAGAAGTAATTCCCTTAAATGAAAGCACCCACCTGGGTGCTTTCTATCTCACAATCCCTCGAATGGGTTTGAAGTCAATCATATTTAATTGTAAATATCCGTAAAGAAACTTAAATACTAATTCTTCTCATTTATATTTGCTGGCAAAAATAGATCAGATTGCCGGTCCGGCATCGAGAATGAGGTGATTATGAGGTTTAAGTTTTCCTGTGTAGGTATGGCAGTGGTTGCTGCTATCTCTTCAATGCCACTGGTAGCAGAGCAAGCGCCAGAAGATATTGAACGCATCAGTGTTACCGGCCGTAGCTTCAATGATTATAAGACCGGCGTCGCCTCAGGCGCGATGCGTGGTGATATCAATCTGATGGATACACCTCAATCTGTTACCGTTATCCCCGACTTTGTCACCGATGAACAGCTGGCAACGAACCTGGCTGAAGTATTGGTAAATGACTCTTCGGTCACAGCGGGTACACAGCGTTGGAACCGGCAGGTTTTCTCTATTCGGGGGTTTGAACTGGACTCTGGATCGGGCTACTTGATCAATGGTCATCAACAGTGGTCGCACTATGTACAACCTATTGAAACCCTGCAGCAGGTAGAAGTACTCAAGGGCCCATCCAGTATGCTCTACGGCCAGTCAGGCCCTGGTGGCTTGGTTAATATGGTGACCAAGAAGCCGACATACGACACTCTGTTTAACCTTGGGTTTGATACTGATGACAATGGCTCTACCCGCTTTCAGCTGGATGCCGGTGGTAGCCTTAACGAAGCTCAAACCATACGTTATCGCACCGTGTTGGTTAAGCAGGACACCCAATATTGGCGCGAATATCAGGATGGTGAAAATCAGGAAAGAGATCGTTGGCTGGGCTATTTAAACCTGGAGTTTGATCTCAGCGACGATATTACCTTGGCGTTGAAATATGACCACACCCAAGATAAGACAGGGATTGATGTGGGTGGCTGGTTGAATAAAAAAGGTGAGCTTATCGGTGGCAGAGACATTATCTGGGATATGCCTTGGGCATTTACCGATAATAAGGTACAGAACATGGGAGCCGATTTGGTTTGGCATCTCAACGATGACTGGAATGTGAAGCTGGGATATAACCACCAGAAGTTCCAGCGTCAGCGCTTGGATTCTGCTCCGTCTTATAATGAAAATGCGATGACGGATGGCTATAGCATCAGACCTTTCGATCGTTATGATGATTGGCAGCACAAGACTGCATATGTGGATTTCAGTGGTCATTTCAATACAGGCAGTATCGAGCATCAGTTGCTGATAGGTGCCAATTATCTGGACTACTTCTATCAACAACGTCGCGACCGCGGCGGCTCCATAACTGTAATTCCAGGTACTGGCCTACCTGCCAAGCCGGATCTTGATTATCACTCTGTGGCCAAGGGTGACCCTAGTGAATATGACTTCTATGGCGTCTACATTCAGGATTTAATCAGCTTGAACGAACAGTGGAAACTGCTCGCAGGTATACGCTATGACGAGCAAAAAGAAGACGGAGTTACCGACAGCGCAACGTCTCCCAAGTTTGGCATCATCTATTCGCCTATGGATAATGGCAGTATTTACCTGAACTACTCCAAGAGCTTTGTTCCTCAAGGAAGTGTTGATAACGAACTGGATCTTAATGACGGTATGGAACTGGATCCCGAATATGGTGAGCAGTATGAATTGGGCACCAAGTGGGAGCTGTTCGACAATAGCTTGTTGCTGACCGCTGCTGTGTTTGATATTAAGATAGACAACAGGATTGTCACTCACAGCTTGGATGTCCCTCAAGGTGATAAGAGCAAAATTACCCGTCAGGATGGGACTCAGCATCACAAGGGGTTCGAGATGGGAGCTCAGGGGCAGTTAAGTGATAAGTGGTTTATGACTGGTTCCATGATGTATCTGGATGCCACTTACAAGACGGGAGATGAACTGGATGGAAAGACTCCTATAGATGCTCCTGAATGGTCGGCCAATATCTGGACCCGTTATGAGATGACTGAAGCACTGGCTCTTAACTTCGGTGCCGTTTATGTCGGTGAGCGCTTTGCTGATAAAAACAATCAGATCACCAAAGACGCTTATGTACGTTTCGATATAGGTGCAGCTTATACCTTTGATATTGCCGGTACCGAGTTGGGTGTTCGCGCCAACATACGTAATTTGTTCGATAAAGATTATCTGGATGGTGGTGATTACCAGATGGTCACTATCGGTGAAGGTCGCCATTTCAGTCTGGCACTTGAAGCCAAGTTTTAATCGCCAAGAATATCATGCTATTCAGCAATGCCGGCCACTCCAGTGGCTGGCATTTTTTATGGATGAAATCTAATTCTTTCGGCTTCTTGTGACGCGCCCAGGCTCGGGCTGGCTTTAAGGCATGCCTGTATATCGGCTGAACTACTAACGGGCTTTTTTCACTCAGTAATTGCGTTTAGGTTTCGAAGTTATATAATTCGCCTTTCGAATCGAAACTTATTCAGTCTGGAATGACCAAACGCAACACTCAACAAAGGCGTCACGCCATAGTTACCCTGCTGCAGCAGCAGGGTGAAGTCAGTGTCGATGCCTTGGCGCTGAAGTTTGAAACTTCGGAAGTGACCATACGTAAAGACTTGGCAGCCCTGGAGAAAACCGGTTTGCTGCTGCGTCGTTATGGTGGCGCCGTCGTCGTTCCTCAAGAGATGACCCAAACCTTGTCTGAACCGCCTTCCCGCAATAAGTTGGCCATAGCTCAGACCGCTGCCGGGCTTATCAAAGATCATAACCGCATCATCATAGATTGTGGCAGCACCACTTTGGGGCTTATTCCTGAGCTCAATGATAAGCGCGGTCTGGTGGTTATGACCAACTCCCTGCAGTTGGCCAATGCGATACATGAATTGGAAAATGAGCCCACACTCTTGATGACAGGGGGCACTTGGGATCCCCACTCCGAATCTTTTCAAGGACAGGTGGCTGAGCAAGTATTGCGTTCCTACAACTTTGACCAGCTTTTTATCGGTGCCGATGGCATTGACTTGCAGCGAGGCACCACCACTTTCAATGAGTTGATTGGACTCAGCCGGGTGATGGCGGAAGTCTCCAGGGATGTGGTGGTGTTGCTCGAATCGGAAAAGGTGGGTCGCAGAATTCCTAATCTTGAGTTGCCCTGGGAGTTGGTCACGACCCTGGTGACAGATGACAGGCTGCCTGATGCAGCCGCTGAAAGTATTTCAAATCAAGGGGTAAAGCTGATCTTAGCCCCTTTTACAGCATAAACTTTAAATTAAGCGGATATTGATATGTGTGGAATTGTTGGCGCAGTAGCGCAGCGGGATGTAGCTGAAATCTTGATAGAGGGGCTGAAACGCCTGGAATATCGTGGCTATGATTCGGCCGGTGTGGCTGTCATTCACCAAGGTGAACTGACCCGTACCCGCAGAGTTGGCAAGGTGCAGGAGTTGGCCGATGCTTTGCAAACGGCTCCTTTGGCCGGTGGTACCGGCATCGCCCATACCCGTTGGGCGACCCATGGTGAGCCCAGTGAGCGCAACGCGCATCCACATCAATCCGGCAGCGACATAGCCGTGGTGCACAACGGGATTATTGAAAATCACGCTAAATTGCGGGAGATGCTCAAGGGTTTGGGTTATCAGTTCAACTCAGATACAGATACAGAAGTCATTTGTCATCTGGTTGACCATGAGCTCAAGTCTGCCCCCGGCTTGCTGGCGGCGGTACAAGCCACGGTCAAACAACTGGAAGGTGCCTATGGCACTGTGGTCATCGACCGCCGTGACCCTGAGCGGCTGGTGGTCGCCCGCAGTGGCAGCCCATTGGTAATAGGCTTTGGCCTGGGAGAAAACTTCGTCGCCTCGGATCAGTTGGCGCTGCTGCCGGTGACCCGTACTTTTGCCTTCCTGGAAGAGGGTGATGTCGCCGAAGTGACTCGCCGTGAGGTCCATATCTATGATCTGGACGGTAACCCGGTTGTACGTGAAAAGAAAGAATCTGAAATCACCCATGATGCCGGTGACAAGGGCGAGTATCGTCACTATATGCTTAAAGAGATCTATGAGCAGCCAATGGCGCTGGCCCGTACTCTCGAAGGACGAATTGCCCAACAGCAGGTGCTGGATAGTGCCTTTGGTGATAATGCAGCCGAGCTTCTCAAAGATATCAAACACGTACAGATCATTGCCTGTGGTACCAGTTACCATGCCGGTATGGCGGCACGTTATTGGCTGGAAGATTGGGCCGGCGTTTCCTGTAATGTGGAAATCGCCTCTGAATTCCGCTACCGCAAGTCGCATCTGTTCCCCAACAGTTTGTTGGTCACTATTTCTCAATCCGGTGAAACGGCCGATACCTTGGCGGCTATGCGTTTGGCCAAAGAGATGGGGTATAAGGCGACCCTGACCATATGCAACGCTCCCGGCTCCTCGCTGGTTCGCGAGTCCGACATGGCATATATGATGAAAGCCGGTGCCGAGATAGGTGTGGCTTCCACCAAGGCTTTTACCGTGCAGTTGGCCGGTTTGTTGATGCTGACGGCGGCACTGGGACGTTATAACAGCATGAGTGTGGAAATGCAGGCGGCAATCGCCCAGAGTCTACAGTCTATGCCGGCTAAAGTGGAGCAGGCTTTGGGGTTGGATGATGCCATTGCCGAGTTGGCAGAAGACTTTGCCGATAAGAGCCATGCCCTGTTCCTGGGACGTGGCGATCAGTACCCCATAGCGATGGAAGGTGCGCTGAAGCTGAAGGAGATCTCCTATATTCATGCCGAGGCTTATGCATCCGGAGAGCTGAAACATGGACCATTGGCGCTGATCGATGCCGACATGCCTGTGATAGTGGTGGCACCCAATAATGAACTGCTTGAAAAGCTCAAGTCCAATGTGGAAGAAGTGCGTGCCCGTGGTGGCTTGATGTATGTGTTTGCTGATGTTGATGCTGAATTTGCATCCGATGACACCATGAAGGTAATTCCTGTGCCACATTGTGATGAGTTTATGGCACCGCTTATTTACACCATTCCGCTGCAGTTGCTGTCATACCATGTTGCCCTGATCAAAGGGACTGATGTGGATCAGCCAAGAAACTTGGCCAAGTCGGTTACTGTGGAGTAATTGGCCGGAATCAAGCTCAAGCCTGAAAGTGTTGCCATTAATCGCCTGAGTGTATGCTCAGGCGGTTAATTGTGTCAGCCGCTGCTGCTTTTTTGCTTCGTATCTTTTCCAGATTTTTTCGTGGAAGTAGAAAACAACAGTATTGATACTGGGTTCTACCAGGGCCACGGCACCACCGATAAGTACACTGCCGGTAAGCAGATAAGTGATGGTAAAGGCTACGCTGAAGTGCAGTATGGCAAAGGTCATTGTCTTAATCATGGTGGTTCTCCTCTCTCGATAATTTAATGATAATAATTCTCATTAATAATTGAAAGAGGGTTTAACAGATTAATTTGACCGTTTTTATCTATTAAAAAGGCCGCTTATGCGGCCTTTAGTCGTCTAATACTATCAGTAATGCCAAGGGAAGCTGGAAAAGTCCTGATCGCGTTTTTCAAGAAACGCGTCTCGGCCTTCCTGGGCCTCGGCTGTGCCATAGGCCAAACGGGTCGCTTCACCGGCAAACAGTTGCTGGCCAACCAAACCATCATCAGGCAGGTTAAAGCCATATTTAAGCATGCGCATTGCGGTTGGGGACTTGGAGTTGATCTCCTTGGCCCAGCGCAGAGCTTCGGTTTCAAGTTCTGCATGAGGAACCGAACGGTTAACCATGCCCATAGCAAAGGCTTCATCGGCACTGTAGTTAAAGCCACAGAAAAATATTTCTCTTGCCCGTTTCTGGCCTATCATCTTCGCCAGATAAGCACTGCCATAGCCGGAATCAAAGCTGGCTACATCAGGATCTGTCTGTTTGAAAACGGCATGTTCTTTCGATGCCAGTGTCAGATCGCACACCACGTGCAGGCTGTGACCGCCACCAACCGCCCAACCGGGAACAACGGCTATGACGACTTTGGGCATAAAGCGGATCAAGCGCTGCACTTCGAGAATATGCAGGCGGCCCATGCGAGCTAAATCGGCCTTGCCGGCTTCCTCACCTTCATATTTGTAGCCGTCCTTGCCGCGAATACGCTGATCGCCACCGGAGGAGAAGGAATATTGCCCCTTGGCCGATGGACCATTGCCCGTTAACAGTACACAACCTACATCAGACCATTGCCGGGCGTGATCCAGAGCTATGTAAAGTTCATCAACCGTCTTGGGACGAAAAGCGTTCAGGCAGTCGGGGCGGTTAATGGCAATTCGCACCGTACCTTGAGATTTGGCTCTGTGGTAAGTGATGTCTTCAAAAGCGAACCCGGCAACCTCTTCCCACAATTCAGGTTCAAAAGTATCGGAAACAAAAGATGTCATAACAAGCAGCCCCTATATTGATAATGGCTCAAAGGCTAGGTGGATTGGCATGGGAGGTCAATGATTTCAGGTGCGGGTTTTGCGACCGTCGACAAAACCCGCGGCTTTACTCAGAGGTTATCGCAGATGAACAGCAGATTATCTTTGTTGAAAACAGGATGAGATATGACATTGCCGCGACAATACTCATCCTTGAAGTCCATCAGGGTATCTGGTGTGGTCAGTATGTTGTCCAGCTCTTGTAGCTCTGAAGCTGACAAACGCTCGGCAATATCTGCCTTGAGGCGGGCCTTTTTCTGATCGAGGCGAATGATCTGCGTGCCCGTCATGGCATCCAGCTTGCGTTCAATTTTCTTTACTAATGCTTCGGTTTGGGCAATGGGTTCATCGAGTTTATCCGTCTGAGTGACCAGGTAATAAAGCACTCCGGCCAATATTGCCAAAATAATCCAGCCTTTCATCATTTAGTCCAACTAAGGTTAATAACCCTTGTGTTACAAGGTATAATACGCCAGTTTTTATACAATAAGCAGTAAAAGGCTGTAAAGATGAGTGAAGAGTCGAGCAATAAGGATTATTCGAAAGCCAATCGAATCAAGATTCACCAGCCTGATGCGAGTAAAGCAGACCGCTTTAATCCTCGCAACCGAATTTACGTTCGTGCGGTTGATGGTCTATGGAGTACGTTAAGACGGCGGATGGGATGGATAGCCATGCTGTTTTTTCTCATCTTGCCCTGGCTTCCATGGGGGGATAGGCAGGCAGTCTGGTTTAACCTGGCGGAGCAGAAGTTTCATGTATTCGGCTTGACTATCTGGCCTCAGGATCTGACGTTGCTGGCGGCCTTGTTTATGATTGCCGCCTTTGCACTGTTTTTTGTCACTACCTACCTGGGAAGGGTCTGGTGCGGGTACACCTGCCCGCAGACAGTGTGGACCTTCATCTTTATCTGGTTTGAAGAAAAGCTCGAAGGGGCACGCAACAAAAGGATGAAGTTGGATCAGATGCCCTGGAGTTTTGACAAACTCTGGCGCAAAACGGCCAAGCATACTGCCTGGTTGTTGATCTCCCTGCTGACGGCCATGACATTTGTGTCTTACTTTGTGCCCTCCAGAGAAGTATACCTAGAGGTGTTTACCTTACAGGCCAGTGGCGCCGTGTACTTCTGGGTCATTCTCTTCACTCTGGCAACCTATGGTAATGCCGGCTGGATGCGGGAAATCATGTGTATTCACATGTGCCCCTATGCACGTTTCCAGGCGGCCATGTTCGATAAGAACACCTATATTGTTGGCTATGACACCAAGCGTGGTGAAACTCGCGGCCCCCGTTCCCGTAAGGCTGATCCCAAAGCTCTGGGGCTGGGCGACTGTATCGATTGCGATCTCTGTGTTCAGGTCTGTCCGACAGGGATTGATATCCGTAATGGCCTGCAGTACGAATGTATCAACTGCGGCGCCTGTATCGATGCTTGCGACTCCACCATGGAACGTATGGGATATGCCAAAGGCCTTATCAGTTACACCACGGAAAACAAACTGGAAGGGATCAAGGAAAAAGTGCTGCGTCCCAAGCTGGTGGGCTATGGTGTTGTGCTTACCGCGATGATTTTGGTGTTTATCTACGCCAGTGCCAATATCGCCCCTGTACGCATCGATATCATTCGTGACCGGAATCAGCTCTATACCGAGAATACTCAGGGTATGACAGAGAATACCTTCACTTTGAAGATATTGAACAAAACAGAAACGGCCCATGAGTACCAGATGCACATTGATGGGTTAAACAACTATAAGTGGTATGGCCCACAAACAGTGCAAATTGCTGCCGGTGAAGTATTGACGCTGCCAATCAGTGTGGCGGTCGACCCTGTGGAGCTGAAACGTCCTATTACCAAGATAGACTTTATTGTCACTACCGAAGTCGATGGTGAGGCGGTTGAAGCCAAACAGGAGTCCCGTTTCTTCGGGCCTTAAGCTTTAAGAAACGATTCAAGATAGATAGAAAGGGGCGAGAGCCCCTTTTTTCATCAAAAAATATCGCTTTTTTGGTCATTTGGTTGCTTTTATGAGCGAACGATAAATTAATCCTGTTTTTCTAAGATTTAGCCCTTGCACAAAAGTTCAGGCTCCCTATAATGCGCTCCCACTGACACGGCACAGCGGCAACGCGAAAGACGTGACAGGGTCGAAGAAAAACGGCTCTCGAGTCCTTTCAACGACAGGCGAAAAAAGACGGTAAATACCTCTTGACGCCGCAGCAGGAAAGCGTAGAATACGCAGCCCTGACCCGATGGCCTCAGCGCCTAAGGGATTGCTCTTTAACAAGATAAACAAGCAAATCTGTGTGGACACTCACAGGCATTGAGAAATCGACAAAACGATTTAACTCGATGAAGAGTGTTCATACGAACAGAATTCATTGAGTCGATTCTTCGGAATCAACCAAAACTTTAATTGAA